>NZ_CFIDRX010000063.1:0-22654 GCF_984433645.1 Marisediminitalea sp. | reverse complement strand
GAGCTGGTGGCGTTGGGTTTCTGGTTGCGTAAAGCCAGTCTGACGCGATTTACCGGATCGCTTAACGGTACGTTTAAGCCGCTGGGACTGGTAGTGCATTACACGCCGGCCAACGTCGATACCATGTTTGTTTACAGCTGGGTTTGCGCATTGTTAATGGGTAACCGCAATATTGTCAGGCTCTCAAGTCAGCAAAGTGCTCTGCAACAAACGCTGTTGCATACCCTGCTTGATGTGCTTAATGCTGCTGAATTCAGCGATATTGCCAATGCCAATCAGTTTATTCAGTACGATCACAAAAGCGAGTCCGGTGACGAACTCAGTGTACTGGCCGATGCCAGAGTACTGTGGGGCGGGGATGACAGTGTGTTACAGATCCGCGAGTTACCCTGCAAGCCCCGTTGTCGTGATATCAGTTTTGCAGACCGTCATTCCGCATGCGTAATCAATGGTGAAGCGTTCTCAGGTGCGACAACCGAACAGCAAGCACGCCTGGCAGAGGGGATCTGGCGTGACATGCAGCCATACTTGCAACAGGCATGCTCGTCGCCCCGCGCGCTGGTATGGGTAGGAGATAACCGTGCAAAAGAGGCGCTACTGGAAGCCATTGGCCGCTGTGCCCATTCAGCCAATGCGCCAGAAACACTGCGCAATGAACAACTTGTATTCAGTCAATGGCTGGTGGCGTCAGGCGAGGCGACAGCCTATCAGTTCAACGGCAGGGTGTGCAGCATTGAACTGTCGTCAGGTACCGCATTGGTCAGCCCGGCACATCCGGGCAACTGGATCCTTCCCGTGCATTCAATAAGCTCGCTCAACGACCTGGCCGCATTAACTACGCCCAAACTGCAAACCCTGAGCTACTGGGGCTTCGCTAAGGACGACATGGTTAAGTTTTTAGCGCAGCCGTCGATAACAGGAATAGATCGCGTCGTTCCCGTCGGAGAAGCCTTGCAGTTTTCTCCCGATTGGGACGGCTACGAGTTACTTACCCAATTAGCCCGAAAGGTGGTGGTGCTATGAAGTTATCGGTCATTGTCCCGGCGTTTAAACTGGAACAGTACATTGAGCCTTGTTTGCGCTCTGTATTGGAACAAACCGTTAATTTTGATTATGAAGTTATCGTGTGTGACGACGCGTCTCCCGATAATACCGCGGCGGTTATTCAGCGTTTAGAGAACGTATTTCCTCACTTGCGTGCCATTTACAAAACACAAAATGGTGGGCTGGCGAATAATATGAAGACGCTGCTGAGTTCCGCGCAGGGGGAGTACATTGCGTATCTGGACGGTGACGATATTGCCTTACCCGGTAAGTTACAAAAGCAAGTCGACTACCTGGACAGCCACCTGGATTGCCAGATGGTGTATCACGAATCAGATATGTTCGACTCAGACACCAATGCCTCGATTAAGCTCTACTCGCAACAACACTACAATTGGCAACATGTGCCAGCACGCTCGGGGATTGAACACCTTATTCGCTATGGCACGTATTTGCAGGCCAGTGCAGTGATGTTTCGTCGTCATGATCATTTAGTAGATTCGGTGTTAGCCGACTGCAAAATCATTCTGGATTACCCGTTCTACATTCTGAATGCCGGGTTCCTTAACGCCAGTATTGATTTTATGCCTGAGGTGTTGGGCCGCTACCGAATTCACAGCCAGAGTTTTGGGGCTCAGACCCAACGCAGCAGCGAACGCCGCGAGCAAAGTCTGAACGATATTATTGCTGCCTGTCAGGCCGCGTCACAGTTTGGTGTTGCAAAGGAAATTATTGATGCCGGTATAGCACATCACCAGTTTGCGGCGGCACTGTATTTTCTGTTCAGGGAGCAGGATGCCTTGTTTACCCGCTATATTTGCGCCTCTGCGGCTAACGGTGACTTTTTCAATGAACGCCATGCACTTGCCTTTGAGCATCACCAGCAACCTCAAAAAGTCCGGGAGTTATTGGCGTAACTGCCAGTAGGCCTATCCATGAATTATGATGCAATTGTGATTGGAGCCGGGTTTTCCGGCGCTGTAATGGCCGAGCGCCTGGCCAATCAGGGCGGTAAACGCGTGCTGGTGCTTGAACAGCGAAATCACATTGGCGGCAACTGTTACGACTACCGTAACGAGCACGGCATTATCGTGCATCAATATGGCCCGCACTTGTTTCATACCAATAAACCTGACGTGTGGGCGTATTTATCGCAATTTACTCAGTGGCACGAATACGAACACAAAGTGCTAAGCAGGGTAGATGGCAAGCTGGTACCGTTACCATTCAACCTGAATACACTGGATGCTTTGTATCCGAAATCCGAGGCTGAGCATCTGACCGAAGTGCTTCTGAGCGAATACGGCGAAGGTGCTAAGGTGCCTATTCTGGAGCTGCGTAAAAGTCAGCACCCTGCGCTACAGCAATTGGCTGACGTGGTGTATAACAAATTCTTTGTGAACTACACGGCAAAGCAATGGGGATGTCGTCCCGAGGCCATTTCACCCGCTGTAACGGCGCGCGTGCCGGTAGTGGTAAGTCGCGACGACCGCTATTTTCACGACACCTGGCAGGCGATTCCCGCAGAAGGGTACACGGCGTTGTTTAAAAAGTTACTCAGCCATTCCCTTATTACGGTTGAACTGGGTGTGGATGCCACCCAGCGTGTTCGGCTTAATAAAAACGATTTTTCGGTAACCGTAGATGGGCAGCCTTTTAGTGGAGATATTATCTTTACGGGGCAACTGGATGCGTTGTTTAACTACGAGCACGGCGAGTTGCCTTATCGCTCACTGCAGTTTGATTACGAAACACTACCAACAAGCGAATTCCAGCCGGCTACCACAGTGAATTACCCCAACGAAGAAGCGTTTACGCGTATCACAGAGTTCAAGCATATTTTGCCCTGTGCTAGCGATCACACCACAATTGTTCGGGAGTATCCGCAGGATTACGATCGCCACGACCCCAAACGCAACGTACCGTATTACCCGGTGTTTACCGACAGCAACGAGCAGGCATACGAGGCCTATCGCAACCGAATTCAGCAATACCAGCAGGTTGTTGTGCTGGGGCGCTTGGCCGACTACAAGTACTACAACATGGATGACGCGGTAGCAAACGCTCTGACTCTGTTTAACCAGCGATACGGTAACTGATATGACGCCCGTCATCTCGGTCCTGCTACCCATGTACAACGCACAGGACTACATTGCCGAAGCGCTGGATTCTGTGCTGGCGCAAACCTTTGAGGATTTTGAATGTCTGGTAATGGACGATGGTTCATCTGACGCAAGCCGCAAGATAGTGCAGGACTACGCCCGCGCCGATACCCGAATCACGCTGCTTTCCCAGCCCAACAGCGGCATTGTGACTGCGCTGAATCAGTTAATACTGGCCGCACAAGGCCGCTATCTCGTGCGTTTTGACAGCGACGATGTATGTTACCCGGAACGCTTTGCGACCCAACTTGATTACTTCCGGCGCGATTCGGAGCTGGCAATACTGGGCAGCAAAGTTGCGCTCATTGGCGAACAGCAAGGTACCTGGCATTACCGTCAAACCGACGAACAAACCCGGGCGCTGCAGCTGGTAGGGAATACCTGCTTGTGTCACCCCTCTGTGATGGTGCGTCGCGACGTGTACGAGAACTTTTCCTACCGGTCGCAGTTTCCACACATGGAAGACATGGACTTTTATTGTCGATTTTTATTGTCTGGCAAGGGTAAACTCTACGCCACGACAGAAATATTAATGGATTACCGACTTCATACCGATAACGTATCTAAACAGTATTCATCTGTGCAGTTAGCGCAACGCGCGTTGTGTTTGTCAGCCCTTTGGCAACAACTCGGCATAGCGCACGATGTGCAGGATGTGGAATTGTTTACCGGGCCATTGATGGGTGCAGATTATACCGGTGATATGAATACGTTAGCGACGTCTGTACTTGCGATAGGCGAGCAATTGAGCCGCATTAACCCTGCGGTAATGACTGAAATTGAGCGTCGGCTAAGCCGAATGCCCGGTCGGTAATCAGGAGCGAATGATGCAAAATACGCAAAAACCTATGCAAAAGTTAACGCTAATTAGCTTTGGCTTTAAATACGGCAGCCCGAATGCTAACTATTATTTCGATGTAAGCTTTGCCAAAAACCCGGCGCGTGAAAGCCAGTGGAGCTTGTTCGATCAGCCCGACAACGCCATGGTGGACTTTGTACTGAGTCAGCCCAAGGTGAACGACTTTGTTAAAACCTTACTGCCTATGCTGGATGTGATTGTTACTCTGGATGACGACGCGCGTATTGCGTTTGGCTGTAACGCTGGCCGCCACCGCTCTGCCATTATCGTTGAGCATATCGCAGGTGTTATGCGAGCCAAAGGCATGCATGTTGATGTAATTCACCGGGAGTGGAAGCAATGAGCCAGCAACCCAGTATTGCTATCATTATCGTGTCGCGTAACCGCCCCGATTTGGTAGAGCGCAGCGTAAAGCACTTCGAACAGGACAGCTACCCGAATAAAGAGATTCTGGTGGTTGAATGTGGCACCGACGCGCAAAACCTGTCTCCTTATCCTACGGTAAGCTACACGGACGACGATTTTAAAGGTAAGTGTTTTGGTCATAACGTTGGCCTGAACTACCTGAACATGCAGAAGACCTACGATTACTATCTGTTCTGCATGAACGATGTTTACGTAAACGACAAAACCGATTTTCTGGCTGAAATGATTGATGTGATGGAGACGAACCCTCGTTTGGGCTGTATGTCGCCGGCCGAGAAAGACTCTGATTACCCCGGAGCACGCCCGAAGGGCAGTGGACTGAGACCGGTAACCACGTCGGATTACCTGTTTTTATTCATGCGTGGTGAAGTGGTGCAAAAATACGGCTTCTTCAACCATACGTTTAAATATTGCTGGGGTGCCATTCACGAATACAGTTATAAACTGTACCGCGATGATTGGTTTATGGCCTATTACGATGGCCTGGATTATTTGCATCTTGGGGGCACGACCTACGGCGCCAAAAATACCAAGACCATTTCCCGTGAACAATACCAGATCAACGCCAAACGCTTTGCCTACAATTATTTTGTAGAGCAATATGGTGAATACTGGGATACCGAGTTCTGGGACGTGGCCACTAAACACCATGACATTGAACACAATACCTACTCCTTACACCGGACATATTGGGCCGGAGCGCTGTAATGCCCGCTAGTGTAGCGATTGTTATACCTTGTTTTAATCATAACGAGGCGGTTAAAAAGGCCATTCAATCGCTACACGATCTTTCGATCCCCCCATCTCAGGTGGTGGTTATTGACGACGGTTCTGATGTACCCGTTGATGTAACGTCTGTCAGTCGCGGCCTGAGTCTCACTGTTGTCAGAACCCGGAATCAAGGCCTGGCCGCCGCCCGCAACGAAGGGCTAAAACGGGTTTCCAGCGACTGGGTGATTTTTTTAGACAGCGACGATGTGTTGCACGCTAATGCGCTGGACTTCAGCTTATCTATTTCTCCATCCAGACAAGTTTCGGTTGTTCAGCGCGGATATATGCTGTGTCGCGGCGAATTTTCTGATCCTGTATTCCCGGCAACCGGAAATATTTCAACAGCATTGCTGCAGGGAAATCTTGGGCCTCCTCATAGTTTTGTTTTCGCTCGCTCTGCACTAAACGAAATCGGTGGTTTCAACACCGCAGAAGAGTTGCGCCATGGGCACGAAGATTACGATCTGATCACACGGCTATCCCTGGCCGGTGCCCGTTTTATCACACAGCATGTTATCGTTGCCGATTATTTTAAATACGATGGCAGTATGTCCAGTTTTACTGAAAACATGGCAAGAACCAGAGCTTGGGTGTGGCATCAGTACTTTATATCGGTGACTATTGACTCTGCTAACGCTCTGCTTGCCGCCACGCGATTTTTCGCTAATCATTTTGCAGATTTTCAACGGTTCTGGCCTGACTGTATCGAGGAAATCGCGCAGATATTAAAGGCTAAGTTGAGCACAATTCCGGTACATCCCGCTGAACTTGAGTATGCAATTGAATCGTTACCCGTCGATGTTCGCAGATCTTTGCTGGCAACACCGCTTAAATCAACGACCTCGATAGCAAAAGTTGCTAATGAGGTGTTTGATTGGCGCGCTCAGCATTATCCAGCCGCTATTTTGCTACGGCGAATAAGCAAGCTGTCCACATATGCCGCCGAGGCAAAGTGCGATAGTGTCGTTATTTGGGGGATGAATGAACTGGCGGAACAAGCAATTGCGATCCTTCAACTGTCACTGTCGGTAACGGTTGTCGACAGTCGTCGCGCCGGAGATATGTTGAGTGGTAACCCCATTCTTGCCCCGGAAAAGCTTAATTTTTCAGGGGATTGGCCGATATTGATCACGGCACATCAGGCCTTTTCCAGCATTGCTGCGCAGCTAGCTGCAATGAACGTAGAGACAAAGAGAATATTTTGACACAACGACAACCCCTTATTTTGGCGACAGGATTACAAAGCGGTGGCACAACGGTCGTGTCTCACTCGTTTTTGAAGCACCCGGAACTCGACGGCATTCTGGATATGGCGTCAGATCGCATCGAGATGAATCTGGCGCGCGTGTCGGCGCCAGTGGTATGGGTAAAAATGACTACCATCGCATTTCGCTGGGAAGAGGTCGCTGCCGTGTACGAACAACAAGGCTACGAGGTTTACCCTTTGTTGATCGTACGTAATCCTTTCGACGCCTGGGCCTCATTGAAGCACAAATGGTATGGGTTAAACGGGGTAACTGCAGAAGATCCACCGCTTATGTTGCGTTTCAGCCGTTTTCTAAAAGATTGGTTGCAATTCAAACAGCACGGTTGGCCGGTAATGTGCTTTGAGGATTTTGTTGCAAATCCCGAAGCTGCGCTCAATAAAGCCTGTGAAGCGTTACCCATTGAGTTTAATGCCGCCATGCTGGAAGCCAAAAGCAATGTAGACGATATTGCCTACGTGTCGGAATCTAATGCCAGTTTTGCTGAAAACCTGAGTCAGGGTGTGGTAGGCAATGTGGCAAAGCGCATTGCGACGCTGGCAGAAGATGAAGTGAACTGGCTGCAAACTACTTTCAGTCAAATGATCGACGAGTTTGGTTACAGCAACAGACATGGCGTTGATGCGTCTCGACGCGAGTTGGCGCCGAATCCCTTCGATAGCCGCCGGTACCTGGGATTCGGACCACAGGTTCTGGCGAAAAAAGTGTCGGCTAAATTACCGTCGTTGATAAACGCCTGCACAGAGGCGCATACCCTGAAAAGACCTGTTGTTATTTATGGCAAAGGTGATTTCGGCGAGTACTTGCTAACTTTGCTGAATGAACACGGCGTAGAAGTGAATTGTGTTATTGATACATATGCCACAGAAAAAGACAGCTTACTGCACGTTAGTGTGTTTCCTCCGGATAAACTCAATACACTCGACAACCCGTTTGTCGTTGTCGCAAGCTTTATGCATGCATCATCAATCGTAGACACCTTGTCTGAATACGGAAAGGCATTGCCATCTATGTACTGGACTGTTGGAGATTAGTATGGGGAAAGTCATCGCAAGCAGTGCGGACTTCGTAAAGAGAGTGTTAGACCGCAAACGTGAAGGTACACTCAGAGACGTACAAGTCATGGATTTTTTCCATTTTGCTTATCCGCTAGCAGACTTATCGCATTCTCAGCTGTATCAGGACCTATGGGCGCTATACATGCATGGTACTGAGAAACCAGGTTTTTTTGTTGAGTTTGGCGCATGTGATGGGTTGGTCATGAGCAACACGGCTTTACTGGAACAAAAATATGGTTGGTCTGGAATATTGGCGGAACCTAATCCCAGATGGCATGCCGATATCGTTAAGAACCGCCAATGCAATATTTGTTTTGACTGTGTGACCGATGGCGCAAAGGACACGACAACGTTTTTTGACGTAGAGGATGAACCTGAATTATCTCGTGTAGGTGATATCGTTCCTGTCGACAATCACGAAGCCTCTGGGGCTCGCAGTCATGCAAAGGAAATCACGGTAAACTGCTTGTCGTTGAATGCGCTGTTAGCGCGTTATGATGCTCCGGATACGATTGATTTTCTATCAATCGACACCGAAGGCTCGGAACTTGAGATATTAAACGCCTTTGATTTTTCCCGGTGGAAAGTGCGCTTACTTGCCGTTGAACATGGCGGCGATGAAGCCAAGAGAGAAGGTATATTTACATTACTTACCGCTAAAGGCTTTTCACGCTGGAATACTGAAGTCTCCAGATGGGATGACTGGTATTATTTAGACGCGTAATCGGCATAAGCGCTACGCAAAATACTACATGGGTTCGTATCGGTATCTTATGCCGTTTATGGCTATGCCATTCTCTTCCTACGCGAACACGTCGAATGGCATCCTTTGCTAAATCGAGAAATCTTCCGGCGCAGGGCTGGCTAAAGGCCCGTAACTTACGTCTTTGGATGAGTTGACTCTCTTGAAAGGGGGTTGGTTATTGTCTTTTTCAATTACGATTACACTGTCGTAGAAATGCAATGATTTGAGCCCCTCGTAATGCCGCATCAGTTCGGTGTCTGCATGTACGCTGTCCGGTGTTCTTCCTACGCCTAACGCAAAGTAAGTGTGCTTGTCACTGATTAAATCAAGCAGATTTTTGGCGTATTCTGTGAAACTCGCGGGGTTCTTCAGACCGCCTCCTTTCACACGAACACCCTCGTAATAACTGGTGTGGGTATCTTCACACAGAAAAACGCCATTGCTTCTCAGCAACGGCCATAACTTTTCCAACGTTAGGATTTGATGTGCATTTTCGTGGCTGCCGTCATCTAAAATGATATCAAAACCGGTGTCACCATGTTGCTTAATAAAGGTGTCCCAGAAATCACTATCTCCCTGATTTCCTTGTAATAATGTCAAGTATTCTGCGTCTTGAGCAATCGGATTAAGATCGACACCTGTTATGTGGGTTCCCTCACCGAAATGCTTATACCATAATTCAGCACTACCACCGTGCTTCACGCCGATTTCTAAAACTCTTGGACTTTTACCTTTAAACTTGGATAACCATGTATCGTAGATGTCAAAGTAGTGAAGTAACTTATCGCATGGCAATTCCAATGTATTGAATGTATCGAAAAATGTCATGGTTTCTCCAAATCAGTTTTTGAGCAAATTAAACTTAAACAAGTTTGTGAATTACGTTGAAGGTTTCAGCTAGCGACGGCTCACTGCTGTCCAGGTTCAACGTTGGCGTCGGTAGTACTATCCCGAATTGATCTAGTACCCACTGACGGTCGTCAGCGTATGTCTCTATTACTTTATTACATGTATCGTCTGGTAACAGAGTATCCCCAGGGGTAGCGGGTCCAAACAGTTCGAGTAACTGTTCTCTGAATTGCTCGTATTTCGGGCCAATTAAACGTGTGTCTGATGGCCAGCTTTGCAATATTTTGATGGCTTTACCCGATAAGCTGGCATTTTTTCTTTCATTGCCGTGAGCGACTAAGGGCAAGTCAGGGATACCTAGCAATTCAAGAAACTTGCTCCAGAAACCATCGTTGAATGAATGAAACGATAAGGTATGTAATGTTGGAGTCAGGTTGGCGTTATTCACTAACGGAGATAGTTTTTGCTGGTAAAAGTAGTCCGGTTTACTCATAAACGAGTCGGCGTAATGTGCAGGACTTAGTTTCGTTGCGTTAGTTGACAATTGTCTGTAGTAAGCTGAATTTATTAAGCTAAGTTGCTCTCGAAGTACGGCGATGATTTCCAATTCAAAGCCTTCAAAGTAGTCCTCAAAAACGGTGAAGTCCTGGCAATAGATAAAAGCTTCAGAAGACATAATTACCGATGATATTGGCATTTCAGAGGAGGTGATTTCGTCTCGTAGTTGAGATAACAATACATCCTTATCCGCTGGCTTGATCCAATCAATGGGTTCAGGAACTGCAGGTGCCGCCCAACGGTGATGCCCTACATCCTGGGCACCTGTTTTAGGATAAAGTACACCATGCTCCAACAATTTTGCCCTGTTTTTATGCAGTACGGACTGGATAGTTGTAGAGCCGGAGCGAGGCCAGCCTATATGAAGATACAGCTTCATTCGCCATCATCTTAATTGGTTAATTCGTATCATTATATCGGTTATTAAAATATATACTTGAGTATCAATGCGGTTTAACAAAACAACCAGAAAGTTTAGCCGTAAGCGTTGGCTAATTCTTAGCCAAATGCTATTATTCATGTAGAGGTGAAAGGTATGATCAAACTAAACTCCGATACATCTACATCGTTGTTGCAGCAGGTACAGGAGCGTCAGCAATCGCTGGCAGAGAAGCTCGCGTCCGGCAAACAAATCAACAGTGCCGCTGATGGTGCAGCTGCGCAGCAGATTATTGATCGCCTTACGTCGCAGGTAGAGGGTAATCGTCAGGCCGTCAATAACGTGTATGACGGTATATCACTTGCTCAGGTCGCCGAAGGCGGTCTGGAAGGCATCAATAATGACGTTAACCGCATTCGGGAGCTTTCGGTGCAAGCCGGTAGCGGCATTTTAAGTGCTGCGGACAAACAGGCTATCCAGTCTGAGATCACCCAACTGCAGGAAAACATTACCCAAACCATCGATCAAACGAATTTCGCCGGTAAGCCATTATTGTCGTCTGACAGCGAGATTAATTTTCAGGTGGGTGCTCAGGCTGGTCAGCAAATCAGTGTGAACACGCGTGACATCGCCAGCGAGTTAAACGGTGTACTGAATATCGATGTTACCAGCCAGTCCAGCGAGGATGTCCTTGCAGCGGCTGATGCGGCTGTAGAAGTCGTAGGTAGCGCCCGGGGCGATTTGGGCGCAGTGCAGAATCAATTAGCCAGCACGGCGCGCAACTTAACGCAGTCTGACGTGAATACCGCTGCCGCACGTAGCCGTATTCAGGATACCGATTATGCCCAGGCTGTGTCTCAGCAAGCCGCAAACGATGTATTAGGGCAAGCGTCATTAACGGTACAAGCGCAGGCCAACCAACAACAAGGTCAGGTACTGAGTCTGTTGAACGGTTAAATTGTCGCAAAATTAATCAAAGGCAGGGTTTCCTGCCTTTTTTGTATTTGAAGCACCGGTTTTTCGTTGCGATTCACTGCGTTACCGCTACAATTGCTGTGCACAGTTTGCAATTCTCACGCTTTTTCAACAGTGCATCGTTATTCAAATTTGTTTTTGCATAGCAAAGCAGGCGGTATCGGAAAGAACTTTACTGCGCGACTGCACACATTTGTGAGGATTGGTATAAACTAGTAATAATAACAAAAGCGTTTCGGGGAACGAATGAAGGATATCCTGCTGGTTAGCGACAACAATGCTCTGGTTCAGAATTTACATACTATTCTGACCTTTTTGGGTGAATCTTGTCGTTCCTTCTCGGTATCCGAAGCGTCTGAGCAATTAACCGAGCTGTCGCCAACCGCTGTACTATTAGATATCGCGTCAGGTGAACAGGCGTTAGCCCTGGTTAAAACCTTCCCTATGCACCCCTTTGTTGCGATTAACGTTGACGACCAACCAACGCCAACGGTTGGCAACTTGGTAGGGCATGTCAGTCTGCCCATTACTTATCCGGTGCTCACGCAGGCTATTCACCGTTGTCAGGAATACATTCGCAGTCATCCGGTCCGCAATAGTGCGGTGCCTATGAAAACCCGACTGTTCCGCAGTCTGGTCGGTAAGAGTGAACAAATTCAATTGGTTCGCCGCTTGGTGGAGCAGGTAGCGCCAACAGACGCGACCGTGCTTATCCTAGGCGAGTCGGGTACCGGTAAAGAAGTTGTCGCGCGTAATGTTCACTTTTTATCTGAGCGCAAAGACGGGCCGTTTATTCCGGTAAACTGCGGTGCCATACCCGGTGAACTGCTGGAAAGTGAATTGTTCGGCCATGAAAAAGGTGCATTTACTGGTGCCATTAGTGCTCGGAAAGGGCGGTTTGAACTTGCCGAAGGCGGCACGTTATTCCTTGACGAAATTGGCGATATGCCTCTGCAAATGCAGGTTAAGTTACTTCGCGTATTGCAGGAACGGACGTTTGAACGCGTAGGCGGGCACAAGCCCATGCAGTGTAACGTCAGAATCATTGCCGCGACGCACCGCGATTTAGAAAAAATGATCGCCGACGATAAATTCCGCGAAGACTTGTATTATCGTTTGAACGTATTCCCAATTGACAGTCCTGCATTGCGTGAGCGCCGTGAAGATATTCCGTTGTTGTTACAGGAACTGATTACACGTATTCATGGCGAGGGCGTTGAGCCGGTTAAGTTTACTGAACGCGCTATCAGCTCGTTAATGGAACATTCCTGGTCGGGTAACGTACGCGAGTTGTCTAACCTGGTCGAACGGTTGATGATTCTGTATCCGGGCCAAATTGTCGACGTGCAGGAACTACCTGCAAAATACCAGTATGGTGACGTTGAACCTTTCGAGCCGGACTATCCTGAAGAAGTGCTTGAGCGCGAAGCATTCAATGAATTGTTTGCTGAAAGCGCCGCACAGGACGACGTTGAAGCGGAACCTGCCATCAATGGCTTCTTGCCCGATGAAGGCGTAAACCTGAAAGAGTACCTTTCAGAGCTTGAGATCAATTTGATTCAACAGGCGCTGGAGCAGCAGGAATGGGTGGTTGCAAGGGCCGCCGATAAACTGGGTATGCGCCGGACTACGCTGGTTGAAAAGATGCGTAAATACGATATTCAGCGTTAGTGTTTGCCTCTCAATACTAACGCTTCAGGTGGTTTAATTTTCTTCTGAACACCGCTTTTTTCTAACATTCATCCTTCTGTTTATTGCTCATATTTCCCGCCGTCAGTTAATTGACGTAAATCCAATCTATCAAATATTCTATAACTATATGAAATTAAACATGTAATTTCTGGCACGGCAAATGCTAAATCATTGGGTAAGTTAATCAGTGTCTGCAAATTGACGAGGATCCCATGGCATTAAAAAGTCGTTCTGCCAATCTTATTGAGGATATCACCGACGCCCCAAGCGGCGCAGGCGCAACGCTCACCGATTTGAGTGTTGCCCGAGACAAGGCTCAAACTCAGCAACAAGAGCTGGCCTCATTGAAACAACAGGCTTCCCGTCTTAACCACTTATTGCAGGTTATGCCTGCAGGCGTGGTGGTTATCGATGGTCAGGGGATTGTTCGTCAGGCAAATGAGCAGGCAAAGGTCTTTTTGGGGGAACCGCTGGAAGGTGAGCTGTGGCGAACCATTATCGCGCGCTCGTTTAAACCCCGTGCCGACGATGGTCACGAGGTGTCTTTGTACGATGGACGCCGGGTTAAGCTCTCCATTACGCCACTTGTGAACGAGCCGGGTCAGCTTATCGTTCTAACCGACTTAACCGAAACCCGTCAGTTACAAGCGCGTCTGAGTCATCTTCAACGCTTGTCGTCATTGGGTAAAATGGTCGCGTCACTGGCGCATCAAATACGCACGCCATTATCGGCTGCCATGTTGTATGCAGCCAACCTGACCCGCAAAGGACTAGGCGCTGATGCCAGTCATCAGTTTGCTAATAAACTGCAGGATCGTCTGAAAGAGCTGGAAAATCAGGTTAACGACATGCTGTTGTTTGCCAAGAGTGGTGAACAGCAAGTGGTTAATGACATAAGTGTAGCAACTTTGTTCGACGCCATTGAGCCCACCGCGCAAACCATGGCAGTGGGAATGAATCAGACACTGGTGTTCAAAGGTCAGCATATTGACGCACGCATTACCGGCAACCTCACGGCGCTGCAGGGCGCAGTATTAAACCTGATTCAAAATGCCAGCCAGATCAGCCCGAAAGAAAGTACGATTCAGGTGCAGTTTCGCGTGAGTAATCGCTGGCTGGTGGTGGCCGTGTCCGATCAGGGGCCGGGTATTACTGATGCCACAAAGCAAAAAATCTTCGAACCGTTTTTCACTACCAAAACCCATGGCACAGGCCTGGGACTTGCCGTAGTGCAATCGGTCGCTAAAGCCCATCAGGGCAAAATTCAAGTCACCAATTTGCCAGAGGGCGGCGCGTGTTTCGCCATGATGCTACCTCGGGCGTTTTCCAGCGACGTTGAACCATTAACGTCGGTAAAAGAGGGGTAAATCATGTCAAAAACAACTGTTTTGATCGTAGAAGACGATGCGGGTCTGCGCGAAGCATTAGTCGATACCCTGTTGTTAGCAGATTATCAGGTCGTTGCTGCAGACAGTGCCGAGCAAGCCATTATGATGCTGGGCCGTCAACCTGTTGATATTGTGGTGAGCGATATCCAAATGGGCGAAATGAATGGCTTGGCATTGTTGAAAGCAATTAAAGCCAAAGACGCCAATTTGCCGGTACTGTTGATGACGGCCTATGCCACTATCGACGATGCCGTACAGGCTATGCGCGATGGCGCAACAGACTATCTCTCCAAACCATTCGCGCCGGAAGTATTGTTAAACCTTGTGGGCCGGTATGCACCTGCGCAAAAGGTCGAATCCCGTCAGCCGGTAGTAGGCGATCCGCGCAGCGAAGAGTTACTGCTGTTAGCCCGTAAAGTCGCGCGTTCAGAAGCGACTGTGATGGTGTTGGGGCCAAGTGGTTCGGGTAAAGAAGTCTTGTCACGCTATATTCACGACAACTCCCAGCGGGCGAATAATCCGTTTGTTGCAATTAATTGTGCCGCTATTCCGGAGAATATGCTGGAAGCCACCTTGTTTGGTTACGAGAAAGGGGCGTTTACCGGCGCAATTCAGGCCTGTCCGGGTAAGTTTGAGCAAGCCCAGGGCGGTACGCTGTTACTCGACGAAATCACCGAAATGGATTTGGCGTTACAAGCCAAATTATTACGTGTGTTACAGGAAAAAGAAGTCGAGCGATTGGGCGCACGAAAAACTATCTCTTTGGACGTACGGGTCATTGCAACCAGTAACCGCGACCTGAAAGAGGCGGTCGCCAGAGGCGAGTTCCGTGAGGATTTGTATTACCGCCTGAACGTATTTCCTATTACCTGGTTGCCTTTGGGTCAACGCAGTGGCGATATTATTCCGCTGGCAGAGCACCTGATCACGCGGCATGCTTCGCAGCAAGGTCTTGGTACCTTTACGTTAAGTGCGTCTGCGCGTAATAAACTGCTGCAACACGCCTGGCCGGGTAACGTGCGGGAATTGGAAAACGTGTGTCAGCGCGCATTAATTTTATGTGAAGGCAACACGATTGATGCGACGGATTTAATGATAGAACCCGCAACAGGTCAAGCTGTTGCGGTAGCAACCATCGAAGAGCCAGAAGAAGACAACAGCAGATTAGGCAATGAATTGCGTCATCAGGAACATCAGATCATTCTGGATACCCTGACCGCCTGCAAAGGCAAGCGGAAAGACGTGGCTGAAAAACTGGGGATCAGCCCTCGTACCTTGCGATACAAACTAGCGCGAATGCGCGATCAGGGTATCGACGTACCGGCTTAACGAAAAATGCTATGTTTTGAGAGGCGCAGTAATTGCGCCTCTTTTTATTGGTAACCTCAATACCAACTTATCTATCTACCTACCTTTGCCGTCATATTTTTGGCATTTAATGCTAACTTGCTGATTTTTATAAATTTGAAAAGTTGGTCTGGTCCTTGCTGTATCTCTGCATAAGTCAAAGAAAATGTCATATTCCCGACGACGGAAGTGACAAATAATCAATCAGGAGCCGTTATGGACGTTAAAGCCAACAGTTTGTATCAGGAAATGCAGGCTATGATCGCGCAGACTCGTCTGGACGTAAATCCGCAGCCTCAGGTCGAACTCAACACGTCTAAAAGTGACTTCTCGCAGTTATTGAGTAATGCCATTGAGAAAGTCAACGACATGCAGTTGGAATCCAAAGACATGCAGCAGCGCTTTGAAATGGGCGATCGCTCTCTGAGCATGGCAGACGTTATGCTGGCAAAAGAGAAGTCTGGTATCGCGTTTGAAGCGACAGTGCAAGTCAGGAATAAAGTGCTGGAAGCCTATAAAACCATTATGAACATGCCTGTGTAAGTGGAGTAGTGAACTGTGGCTGAAGCAACCGGTACAAACCTGGCAGTAAGTGACTCCGTGGGAGCAGGCGGCGAGACTGAGCAAAAGTCTGGCTTCATGGATACCATTGGCAATACCGACATGATGCGTCAGATGACGTTAGTGGTGGTACTGGTGATATCCGTTGCCATTGCGATTTTCGTGGTGTTGTTTGTACAAGAGCCTGATTACCGTCCATTGGCGAAAATGGACACGGAAGAGCTCATCGAAACCCTCGATTACCTCGACGCCAATTTGATTGACTACAAACTGGAAGGCAACATTATTCAGGTGCGGGTCGACGAGTACCAGAAAATCAAACTGGGCATGAGCCGCGAAGGGTTGGCACAAGCTGAACAAGCCGGTGCCGACATCATCATGCAGGACATGGGCTTTGGTGTGAGCCAGCGCGTTGAGATGGAACGCCTGAAACATGCCCGCGAAAAGCAAATCGCCGCCACAATCGAAGACATTGCCAGTATCAAGAAAGCTCGTGTATTGCTGGCGTTACCTAAAGAAAATGTATTTGCCCGTCGCGAGAAGAAGGCCAGTGCAACCGTCGTACTTACTGCGAATCGCGGCGCGGTTATCAGCGGCGAAGAAGTAGACGCCGTGGTTGATATCGTCGCCTCAGCGGTGCAAGGCATGGAACCAGAGCGTGTTACGGTAACCGACAGCAATGGCCGATTGTTGAATTCAGGATCGCAGGACTCGCTGAGTGCACGTGCCCGCAAAGAATATGAAATCGAACGTCAGCGTGAAACCGAATACCAGGAAAAAATCGATTCCATTCTGATCCCGGTTATTGGCATTGGTAACTATACCGCACAGGTTGACGTGACCATGGACTTTACCGCGGTAGAACAAACACAACGTCGTTACAATCCTGATCTTCCTGCTGTGCGCAGCGAAATGGTCATCGAGGAAAATTCGGTGGGTTCTATTGCAGCTGGCATTCCCGGAGCGGTTAGCAATCAGCCGCCGCTGGACGCGAACATTCCTGAGCAGGCGGGTGGCAATGGCCAGATAGCGCCAGTTCCCGGAAGAACCACCAAAGAATCCACGCGTAATTACGAGCTGGATACTACAATTAGTCATACTAAGCAGCAAACCGGCGTGATCCGCAGACTGAGTGTGTCTGTGGCTGTCGATTACCTGCAAACAACCGGTGAAGATGGCACGGTAACCAGTGAAGCGCGTACGCCGGAAGAACTGTTGAGTATTCGTCGACTATTGCAAGGCGGAATTGGCTTTGACGTAACCCGGGGCGATAGCCTGGAAGTAGTAAGCATGCCGTTCAGTCGCATCGATACCGGCGCCGAAGAAGAGTTACCTATCTGGGAGCAACCGTTCTTTATGCCTCTGGTGAAGTGGGTAATGGGCGGCCTGGTGGTTATTGCGCTAATATTTGCCGTAATTAAGCCCATGTTGTCACGCTTGATCAATCCTGATGATGGACAGGCTGGCGATGACTTTGACGCCGACGAAGGGCTGGATTTGGGCGATGACACCATTAATATGTTGTCATCAGAATTTGATGAAGGTCAGGTGGGATTTGCGCCAGATGGCTCACTGATGTTGCCTGATTTACACAAAGATGAAGATGTCCTGAAAGCCGTGCGTGCGCTGGTGGCCAATGAGCCAGAGCTGTCTGCGCAAGTGGTGAAAGGCTGGTTAATGCAGGATGAGTAAGGGGTAGACCATGGCAGAAGAACTCGCAACACAACAAGAACCTGCCTACGACGTCAGTAAATTGGAAGGCGTCGAGAAAGCCGCTATTTTGCTGCTGAGCTTGTCGGAAGAAGATGCCGCGCAGATTTTAAAGCATCTCGAACCCAAGCAGGTACAAAAGCTCGGTGCAGAAATGGCCCGTATCGATGATATGACGCAGGCTAAAATCACCGCCGTGCATAAAAACTTCATCGATGAAATTCAAAACTACTCGACCATCGGGTTCCAGAGTCAGGATTTCGTGAAGCGTGCCTTAACTGCGGCACTGGGCGAAGACAAAGCGGCCAACCTAATCGACCAGATCCTGATGGGTTCAGGGGCCAAAGGTTTGGATTCATTGAAGTGGATGGACTCCAAACAGGTTGCCAGCATTATTCGCAACGAGCACCCGCAGATTCAGACCATTGTATTGTCTTATCTGGAGCCAGAGCAATCCGCCGAGATTTTGTCGCAGTTCCCGGAGAAAGTTCGTCTCGATTTACTGATGCGGGTCGCCAACCTGGAAGAAGTTCAGCCAGCGGCACTGCAGGAACTCAACGAGATCATGGAGAAACAGTTCGCCGGTCAGGCGGGTACACAGGCGGCGAAGATGGGCGGCTTGAAGTCAGCTGCCGATATTATGAACTACCTGGATACCAACATCGAAGGCCAGCTAATGGATGCTATCCGCGAGCAGGACGAAGAGTTGAGTCAGCAGATTCAGGACCTGATGTTTGTCTTCGACAACCTGGTGGACGTGGACGACCGTGGCATTCAGGCAATTCTGCGCGAAGTACAGCAAGACTCGCTGCTTAAAGCCATCAAGGGCGCGGACGAAGAGCTCAAAAACAAAATTACAGCGAACATGTCTAAACGTGCAGCTGAAATGCTGGTGGATGATCTGGAAGCGCTTGGCCCTGTGCGTATCAGTGAGGTGGAAACTGCTCAGAAAGAAATTCTGTCGGTGGCACGTCGCCTGGCTGACGCCGGTGAAATCATGCTTGGTGGAGGCGGTGGTGAAGAGTTCCTCTAACACCGACATAAACTATGGCAACCACTAAACGTTTTACGGTAGAAGAACTCGAAGAGGCCAAAGGCTGGGATCTGCCTCATGTCGAGACAACCGATCAGCTGGACCTGACCCGAACAAATGCATTAAACCGTCGCAGTGACTGGAAGTACGAACCACCGGAAGAGCCGGAGGAAATTCTTCCGCCTACGGCTGAAGAAATCGAAGCGATTCGACAAGCCGCTTACGATGAAGGCTTTGCAGAAGGCAAGCAAACCGGCTTTGATGAAGGGAAAGCGGAAGGACTGGAAGCCGGTAAGGCAGAAGGTCTTGAACAGGGCCACCAGGAAGGGCTGGCGCAAGGTTTGGAAGACGGTAAAGCGCAAATCGATCAGCAAACTGAGCTATGGCAATCCCTGGTTGAAAAACTGCATGCACCGTTACAGCAGGCCGACGAACAGGTTCGCAAAGAAATAGTGAAACTGTCGGTCGCACTGGCACGTTCGGTGATTCGCACCGAAGTCACGCTGTCTGAAAATGTGATTTTACAGGCGCTGAGTGAAGGCCTGAAAGCCCTGCCGGTAGAAGAATCTCAATACAAAATTCACCTCAACCCTGAAGATATCGCCCTGGTTACCGAGCATTTCGGCGAAGAGACGATTCAGGCAAAAGGCTGGACCTTAATTGACACGCCAGCCTTGTCGCGGGGCGGTTGTGATATTGTTACGCAAAACAACGCGGTTGATTTGTCTATCGAACGCCGTTGTAAGAACGTGCTGGACAAGTTCCTGCTAGAGCAAGGGCTGCCGGATGACCACTAGTCTGTTGTCGCATTTGCAACAACTGCAAAAACAGGTGCCCACACCGCCCGTTGTCGCGGCCGGTAAACTGGTTCGCGGTATTGGGCTGACGCTGGAAGCCGTGGGCTGTCAGTTACCGGTTGGCAGTCAGTGCATGGTGCAAACAGTAGACGGCGAAATTGAAGCCGAAGTCGTCGGCTTTGGCGAACACATTACCTACCTGATGCCAACCGAAGCCGTGCGTGGCATTGTACCTGGCTCCCGGGTATTACCGTTGAACCGGGAAAGTGGCCTGGCGGTTGGCCTGGGGTTGCTAGGCCGGGTTATCGACGGCAATGGTCAGCCGCTTGACGGTTTAGGGCCAGTAGAAAGCACGACAAGAGTGCCAACGGTAAAGCCGCCAATTAACCCACTCACCCGCAGACCCATTGATTCACCCATGGACGTTGGCGTAAGAGCCATTAACGCGCTCAATACCGTTGGAATAGGTCAGCGCATGGGCCTGTTTGCCGGTAGTGGTGTGGGTAAAAGTGTACTATTGGGCATGATGACCCGCGGCGCGAAAGCCGATGTCGTCGTTGTCGGCCTGGTAGGAGAACGGGGACGAGAGGTTAAAGAATTTATTCACGATATTCTGACTCCCGAAGAGCGCGAGCGCGCTGTTGTGGTTGCCGCACCCGCCGATACGTCACCGCTGATGCGCCTTAAAGGGTGCGAAACCGCGGTGACAGTGGCAGAGTATTTTCGCGATCAGGGCATGAATGTACTGCTATTGATTGATTCACTGACTCGCTATGCCATGGCCCAGCGTGAAATTGCGCTGGCCGTCGGCGAACCGCCCGCAACCAAAGGTTACCCGCCATCGGTATTTGCGCGGCTGCCCGCATTGGTGGAACGCGCTGGAAACGGCAGTGAAAACCAAGGCTCCATCACGGCGTTTTATACGGTTCTCACCGAAGGCGATGACTTGCAGGACCCCATTGCCGACGCAGCACGGGCTATATTGGATGGGCATATAGTCTTGTCGCGTCAATTAGCCGACAGTGGGCATTATCCTGCCATTGATATCGAGGCGTCAATCAGCCGGGTGATGCCGCAGGTTGTCAGTGAAGAACACCTGATGCAAGCGCGTCGGGTGCGCCAGGTTTACTCCACGTATCAGCAAAACAAAGATTTAATTACACTTGGCGCCTATACCCGCGGGACCGATCCCCGCGTGGATTTGGCTATCAATGCCGAGCCTGCCATTAACGCGTTATTGCAACAGGGTATGAAGCAGGTACTGCCCTATGACGAGAGCCTCGCGTCCATGGCGCAACTGGCTGGCGGATTAGGAAAGGGGTGAGTAAATGAGTCGCACCCAGGTGGCTAAGTCACTACAGCAAATGAATGTGGTACTGCGTCTGGAAACAGACAAGGAGAAAAATACCCTTCACGCCTTTAACGTTGCTCAGGATTACTATCAACAACAAAAAGCAAAACTAACCAGTTTGCAGCAATATCGTCTGGACTACTTTCGTCAGTTGCAACAGGAAGGGGGCAATGGGGTTGGTGCACGGCATTACCAACAGCGCTTATCCTTCGTCGCCAAGCTGGACAAGGCCTGTGAACAACAAAATCAAATCATCGCGCAAGCCAGTGTGGTAGCCGACCAGCGCAAAAGACAATGGTTGGCGCAGCAGCGCAAACGTCAGGCCGTAGAGAAGCTCATCGGCAAAAAACACGATACGCTGCAACAGCTCGACAACCGTCAGGAACAGCAAGCCATGGATGAGTTTGCGATTCAACGGTTATTGCGTAACCAGTACTTCGCGGGTTAATAACACACACTTCCGATTGTTTCCAAAGTTGGAACGGACTTTGCTCTAATCCTTAACATCAAAGCAACAAACACCAATTATCAGTTAGTTAGGTGATGAGGACACGGTTATGATGCAACAGCTTGCCACGCAGGGCTCACAAATTGCCGCCTTGCCGGACAATCCGGTAACGCTTTCCCCTGATTCAACGCAAACCAGCGCTGAATCCGGACAATTTGCTGACGTGTTTTCTCAACAACAACGTGCGCTTGAAAAACCTGGAAACGCGGCTCAGGCTGCGCCAAAGTCAGAAGCCGTTCCGCCACAAACCGTTCCCCCACAAACCGCACCGAAAAACGCGGACGATGCGGCAACCCAAACAGAGCAGGACAGTATCCCCACAGAGTCTGTTGAAGCGAGCGAACAGGTTCAAGCCGCTACTGTAGACAAAACGGTTACGTCAGGTAATTCCCAAAACACGTCGTCTACAGCTACAACTGACGATGCCTCGTCCTCCGAAAGCGCTGATTTAGCAAACACAGATGACGTTTCGTTAAATACGCTGCCTGATGCCGTCATTCCCGCCGTTGAGGTAGACAATACAGCATCTGAAACGGATTACCTGGCACTGGTGGAGGCGCTGCGTACATTTGAACAGAAGTGGCCGGGCGTAACGGACGATAAACAGCCCCTGCCGGCTGAGGTTGTACCGGAAATGAAGGCCCCCATTGACGGACTCGATGTGCATCAACTTGAAAATGGCAAAGCGCAAATCATTGAAGACCTCAACGCATTAATTGCACAAATTGCTGAAGCGCCAGAGTTGGACGCCAGTGGCGAGTCAGCTGCAATCACCGTGGAGCAGTCGGAAGCCATCCTGGCTGATTTTATGGCGCTGATTGCACAGCTCAAAGGTAAAGCGGGCAAATCTGAGGGTAAAGGCGCAGAAGGCAATGACGGCGCGAGTCTGGAAAAGCCCGTTCAGCCAACACTGGGTCTGACTGACACGGCATTGCCGGTGGAAGTGCAAACTGAAAATGCCGAGCACGCTGCTGATGTCGATATCGCGTTGGCACCACAACCTTTGTCAGTCGCCATTAGTTTGTTGTCAAAAATAGAAGCGTTGAATAAAAAAGACAACGCAGAGGTTGCACCCGAGCAGGAGCTGGTAACCCAAATTGCTGATGCCGACACTATGCTCAGTCTGGATGTTGAGCAGATCAATGAATCGGTCATTGAAGTCGAGGAAAGCGCCGA
>NZ_CFIDRX010000062.1:0-22795 GCF_984433645.1 Marisediminitalea sp. | reverse complement strand
GGCCTGTTTTTTGTGTTTTATCGCTGGGCGAAAAAACGCAAAGGCGCTGCGTTAGCGATTGGACTGTTTGTTCAAATGATGCTGCCAGACCCCAAGGTCGAACACACCATTGAGTGGATTGCTGAATCGAAGGAAAAACGCCTGAAGAAACAAACGCAAAGTGAAGATGATCACTAAGTTCACCACGCCCTACCTGCTGTTTTCTGTAAACGCTGCCCCCCCGTAAACAGGGAACGGGCAGCAAACCATGAACAGAGCTCATGCATTGATGAAATAAAACCATTTTTTTTCATAATATGATAGGCGTATAACTTACACCGTGCTCCAGTTACCGCCAGCAGTTGTAGTCGGTCAGCTGCGCACAACAAAAGGAAAAGAGTTTAGGTTTTATCTCGGAAAAGAGACGAGCAAATCATCATGAATACCGATTTTACATTTACCATTAAGCGCGTGAGCTTCGATGAACATTATCATCCGGCAGACAGCACCCGTATTACCACTAACTTTGCAAATTTGGCGCGTGGTGAAAAGCGCCAGGAAAATCTCCGTAATGCGTTGCGAATGGTAGACAACCGCTTCAATGCACTCGCAAATTGGGACAATCCCAAAGGTGACCGTTATTCAGTTGAGCTTGACATTATCTCGGTTGAAATGGATGTTGCGGGTAGCGGTGAAAGCTTCCCGTCAATCGAAATACTGAAAACGAATATCGTCGATCACGTCACTAACGAACGTATTGAAGGTATCGTCGGCAACAATTTTTCATCGTATGTTCGCGACTACGACTTCAGTGTGGTTCTGCTGGACCACAATAAAAACCAACCCCAATTCTCGGTACCCGGAGACTTTGGTGACTTGCACGGCAAACTGTTTCAGCACTTTGTTAACTCAGAGGCTTACAGAGCCCACTTTAAAAAGTTGCCGGTCATCTGTTTAAGTGTGTCTGACAACAAGGTGTATCACCGCACCGAAAACCAGCATCCTATTCTGGGTTTTGAATACCTGGCCAATGAAACGTCGCTTACCGAGCAGTACTTTAAAAAGATGGGGCTGCAAGTACGGTATTTTATGCCACCTAACAGTGTGGCACCGCTGGCGTTTTATTTCTTCGGCGATCTGTTGAACGATTACACCAACCTGGAATTGATCAGCACAATTAGCACCATGGAAACGTTCCAGAAAATTTATCGCCCGGAGATCTACAACGCCAACGCCGTGGCAGGTAAATGCTATAAACCAAACTTAAACAATGCTGATCATTCCATAACACAAATTGTGTATGACCGCGAAGAGCGTAGTCGCCTTGCAAAGGCCCAGGGCAAATTTGCTGAAGAGCATTTTATAAAGCCTTATCAGCACATCCTTGAACAATGGTCAGCCAACCACGCCTAACCCGGCATTCTGTTGACCTTATATTGCAGAGATTTACCATGAAAACACTGTTACCCACCTCTACAGCAGGCAGTTTGCCAAAGCCATCCTGGTTAGCCGAACCGGAAAAACTCTGGTCACCCTGGAAGTTAACTGAACAGGGACTTGCCGAAGGAAAAAAAGATGCGTTGCGACTGTCATTACAAGAGCAACAGCACGCGGGCGTTGACATAGTGAGCGACGGCGAGCAAACCCGCCAGCATTTTGTGACGACCTTTATTGAACACCTCAATGGCGTGGATTTTGAGCAGCGCGAAACCGTGACAATTCGCAATCGTTACGAAGCGAGTGTACCCACGGTGGTTGGCCCGGTGTCCCGAACCAAACCGGTGTTTGTCGATGACGCCAGGTTCCTCAGAAAGCAAACTAACCAGCCAATTAAATGGGCCTTGCCTGGCCCGATGACAATGATTGATACCTTGTACGATGCGCACTATAAAAGTCGCGAAAAGCTGGCCTGGGAGTTTGCCAAAATTCTCAACGAAGAGGCCAAGGAACTCGAGGCAGCCGGCGTAGACATTATCCAGTTTGACGAGCCGGCTTTTAACGTGTTTTTCGACGATGTGAACGACTGGGGCATCGCTGCCTTAGAACGGGCGATTGAAGGCTTGTCTTGTCAGACAGCCGTGCATATCTGTTATGGCTATGGCATTAAAGCCAACACAGACTGGAAGAAGACACTGGGTTCAGAGTGGCGCCAGTACGAAGCCGTATTCCCTAAACTGCAACAATCCAATATCGACATTATTTCGCTGGAGTGCCATAACTCGCACGTGCCCATTGAACTGTTGTCGTTGATCCGCGGAAAAAAGGTAATGGTCGGCGCTATCGATGTGGCTAACCATGCCATAGAAACACCGGAAGAAGTGGCCAATACACTGCGTAACGCCCTGAAATATGTCGATGCCGACAACCTCTACCCATGCACTAATTGCGGCATGGCACCGCTGCCGCGCGATATTGCCAATGCCAAACTTAGTGCGTTGAGCGCAGGTGCTGCCATAGTGCGCAAAGAACTGGAAACATCAAGGTAGCGGTCATTAATAGAGCCCGAAAGGGTTTCCAAAACACAAAGCCTGGCGTTACCCCCTATTAAGATAAAGGCAGTAAGGTAAACGCCAGGTTTTCATCGACTGACTAGAAAACCATTTAACTTCGCTACATTGCCGATGCAGGTGACTCTACCACCAGCCAGCCAATCACAGTCACAGCCCCCGCATACATGAGCAGCCCCGCATAATTGCCACTGAATACCAATGGCAATACAGTTAATACAAGACTCCAGGCAAGCCACTTTCTAGCCCGTGACGACAGACCAAAACCCAGCTTACTGTGCCCATTGTGCTTTTGCTGCTGTTGGCGGCGACGGGGGTCCGAGCAGGTCAACAGCAGAATGACAACCAGGCTAAACAGAATAAAGGGTAACGTCGCAATCAAATGGTTCATTTTGCCGCTCCTGACAGGGTTCCGACATGTTCACTGGCTACCGCTTCTGTTGCCGTGTGATCGCTTTCCTGCGCTTGGTTGGATGCATAGACGCGATAGAAACACCACACGCCGCAGAGTAACAACACAGCATCAATAAACATCAGCGCAACGTTGCCTTGTTCGATGGCCTGTATCCACCCAAACCCGGAGGTCAGATAGCGAATAACCGGCAGTGCTAAACACAGCGCGCCATTCGCCACCAATAAGATCAGCTGAAGCTGCCTTACTGACCTGATAATCAGAGTAATGAGTGAAACCATTGCTGCGGCCAGCAAAAACGATACGGGTGTCCAGAGACTCTGATTCGATTGCAGTGCACCGCTAACAAAAAAGCCCAGTGCGCTGCTGAGTGAACACAATGGCAGTCCGGTGAAGCCCCACACGCACATGCGGCTGAACCACTGCCAGCCAGTCGCTTGTTTTTCATTTCTGAACGCGTACAACTGAAGACCAGTGATAGTGACGTAGCAAGAGGCGACACCCAGGCTGATCCATATGATTTTCGACATGAGTCCGGCGAACGTGCCAAAATGAATCGGATAGATCAGCGACATAATGGCACTACCGGCAGACGGTACAGTGCCTACCAGCGGCTTATACTCAACAAACTCACCATTGGTTGCGTCGTAGACCCGTTGAGCAAACCCGACCTCACCTTCCGTCGGCATAAAAAACGCAGTCAGACTGGCAGACTCCGTCCCCAGTGCGAAATGGCAATAAAGGTCGGTACTGCAGACTGATTACCGATGGCATCGGCCAGCATACCGTTGATGCTGGCGGAGTCTTGTGGCGCTTCACTTTTGTGCGCCTGCTCACCCACCAACGTATGCATCATGGCTTCCTGATCGCCACCAAATGCCACCACCGCCATTGCGGGCAAACCAAACGCGGTAGCAAAACTGAAGAAGCTTCCCGTGAACGCCAGCAATATCGCAAACGGGATACTCCAGGTTCCCGCCACAGTATGTGAATCGCGTTTCAGCGGCTTGCCATCACGCTGTTTACGAATCGTAAATAAGTCGGTAAACAAATGGCGATGCATCATAAATCCGGATACCGCAGCAACCAGCATTGCCAGGCCTAAAATACCGGTTAAAATTAAGCCCCAGGGTGCCGGTAGGTGTAATTCGGTGTGAATTGATACCAGGAAGCGGCTGAGTGCGTAACTGTCGTCCTGCGCGTAGATATCACTGCCAAATCCTTCCCGCTGCTGAACAATCTCGCCTTGCCCATTCACTTTGTACTGAACGCCGTATTCATCCATTACGCCACTGGGATTTTGCTTATGAGTGTGAAAGAAAAACACCAGATTCTGGCGATGATCTTCGTAAGCTGAAATTTCCTCCAGATAAGCACTGTCGGTTTGGGCTGCCAGTGTTGCCAGCACGCTATCGACGTCCTGTGTTGCCAACATCTGCTGATTGAGATTGCTATTCGACCACTCACCCACTTCGTCTGACACGACGGCTACCGTACCGGTAAAAATGACTGCGTACAGCAGCATTCCCAACACGATCCCCGACCAGGAATGCAGGCTGAGTAACGCCTTAGCTTTGGAGCGTATGGGTTGTTCGTTTAGGTTGCTCATTATTTCCCCCAGAACTGAAAGGCCAGAATAACGCCGTTGACCACTGCCAACACAACCAGCAACCACCAGGCGGATTGCATACGTTGTGTCAGATAGGTGTAGAAAAACAACACCGCCCAAATCAACGGAAACATAACCAGTGGCACGATGATGTTATTGACCTTTCCGATTCCTGGCGGAAACCAGGCCGCCATCGCCAGCATCACCAGTAAAGTCACTACCAGTGTTGCAGGCCCGCTTAACCAAAATCGTTGACTGGACAGAAACGCGAACGGGTGACGTTGTACATTCATGCCAAACTCCCTCTTTAATCGTTGTTACCGTTTTGGAGTAGTAAACACGACATCCAAAACGCGAAAACGCCCGGTGTTTACACCGGGCGTTTTATTGCCATGCAGGTTGTATCACCCCTGCTCGAACAGCGCTTTAGTAGTTCCAGTGCAGCGACAAGCTGTAGTTCACTGGTGAACCAACAAACGCCTGCTCGGTGCGTACTGAGCTCAGATAATCTTCGTTCAGAATATTATCCAGATTCAGGCTAACTGAAATCTGCTCGTTAACGCTATACTGCACGTAGCCGCCCAGCAACGCGTAGGCATCCTGGCTAATTCGACCAAAGCCGGTAGTGAAATAGGTTTCACTTTGCCATCTCAGCGACACACCCGCTTTCAGCTTTTCTTCCCACGACGGGGTGTAATCCGCCAGTAACTTCAGCGTGCGACGAGGAATAAAGGTACGCGCTTCGTTACCCGCTTCGTCGTCCATTGTCAGTGCAGTAAATCCACCCTGAACAAACCACTCATCTGACACCTGACCTGATACTTCCAGTTCGAAACCGTTCGAATCAACGGTGACCCCGCGGTACAAGGCATAGTTGAAGTCATCTGAGTAATCGTCGTCATCGATGCCGTCACCGTCTCCGTATTCAATGAACTCATACAGGTTTTCCTGTTCAGTTCTGAACACCGCAAAGCTGATCAGCAGGTTGTTATCAAGACGTTTTTTCACGCCCAGCTCGTAACTGCGACCTTCGGCTGAGCCCAGCGGCTCAAGGTCTTCATTCAGGTAATACTGCGGCTGATAAATATCACTGTAGCTACCGTAGAAGTTAAGATCTTCCCAAACTTCCCAGGTAAAACCGATATACGGACTGCTGCCGTCTTCAGTGGTAGAGGTTGATGCTCCCCAGGACTCACCTTCGTTTTCGTAATCAACAAAACTGGCACCCAGCACAAAATCAAAATCTTCAGTAACGGCTAACTGCAACGCACCGTAGTAGCGATTAAGGGTGATATCGGTGAAGCCCGCCTGATAAGGGTCAGCCCAGGTCGGTCTGGCAACTTCAGTACCCGTCCAGTTAGGCAGTGCCGGCATTACATCAAAGCCAGACAGCGCACCAAAATCCATATCACTGGTTTCAGCGTCGGCCAGGCTTACACCTAAATTAAAGGTGTGTTCCAGACCCCATGCTTCGAACGTACCCTGCAGGTTGTTGTCCCAAATCAGGGTTTTATCATCGGCGGTAAACTTACCTGGATAGCCCAGCATGCCCAAGCCCGTGCTGCTGTCCAGACCGGTGTTGTAGTAAGCGTAAAACAGCTCTGACTGATCTTCGTAATTAATGTAGTTAACCTTACTGGTAAAGTTCAGGTTGTCATTAATAAACCAGCTCACCTCGGCGAAAGCCGTTTGGTTAAGGGTATCCCAGTAAGTCCAGTCCATAGCCGTTGTAGTGGACTCATCAAAATCGACTTGTGTCCCGTCAGAATAAATTTGAGGTACCGCACCCCATGTTACTCCGTCACTGTTGTTGTCCTGGTGTGAATAACCGAACGTCACGGTAAGCGCATCGCTGATCTGGCCGTCGACAACACCATAAAAAATGGTACGGTTATTTGAATAGTGATTCAGCCAGCTGTCTTTGTCCTGATGCACGACAACAGCTCGCGCCGCCCAACTGCCTGACTCGGTCAGTGGCGTTGATACATCTGCAACGGCGCGGAAATTATTCCAACGACCGGCGGTCAGTGACACACTGGCCTGCTTCTCGTTGCCTGGGCGCTTACGAACATAGTTCACCGTACCCGACGGGTTACCCAAGCCGGTAATCAAGCCATTAGAACCGCGAATAAATTCGATTTTTTCGTACATGGCCGTATCCAAATCGCCAACGAAAATATCACCGAACGGAATACCAGAGCCGTCAATGTGCATGCTGGTAATGTCAAAACCACGGGCATTGAAATAAGTGCGGTCAGTTTCACTCTGATCGACATTGATACCTACCACCTGTTTAAACAAGCTGTTGATATCAAATAAATTGTAGTTGGCAATAGTGTCATCTTCGATGATCGACAATGACTGTGGTGTATCAAAGCTATCCAAACCCAAACCAGTGGCACCTGAACTCACGCGTTGGATACGGCTTTCAACAATACGGATGACTTCTACGTCATCCTGCGCAGTATCTGTCTGGGCAGATTCGGTTGTCTGTGCGTGGAGGCCAAACGCCAGCATAATGGGCGACAGCGCAAAAATTTGCTTCTTGGTCATAGTGTTCTCTGGATCAGTGTGGGTAAATATTTCGGCTGCATTATAGAGACTAAAGCTTAATTCGTAAATGATAATTATTTTTATTTATGTATTTGTTAGTATTTCTTTGCCAGGAGATGACAATAGAATAGTTAGGCCAACAAACGTGATGACCGGGAAGGCGTGCTGTAGGTAAGCGGCTATTGCCAATAAAAAAGCGAACCCTGTTGCTCAAGGTTCGCTTTGTTTGTGAGTAAACTTGCTTTGCTAGACTTAGCTCTGGCGGCGGTGTGTACGCTCTTTTCTAAGCTTGTGTTTCTTTACCGAACGGCGCATTCGGCTCAAACGGGCATGGTCGAGCTTATTCTGGCGGTCATCTACCATACTTTCGTTTTCTTGCGGCAATTGCACCAAACCACGTAGCGCATTGACATCGCTGAGCGGTAGCTCTACCCACGCCCCTTGTGGCAGACGTTTTTGCAGTTCAATGGGTCCGTAACGCACGCGGATCAGGCGGCTCACCTGGCAATCCTGAGTCTCCCACAGGCGACGTACTTCACGGTTACGGCCTTCTTCCAGCGTCACGTTGAACCACTGGTTAACACTTTCATCATCGTTAGGGCGTGGCTTAATGGTAGTGAATTTAGCCAAGCCATCTTCCAGTTCAACCCCTTTGGTCAGCGCTTGCAGTGATTTGGAAGACACCTCACCAAAAATACGCGCTGCGTATTCGCGCTCAACTTTACAGCGAGGGTGCATCAATCGATTCGCCAGTTCGCCATCGTTGGTGAACAACAGCAAACCGCTGGTGTTAATATCCAGTCGGCCCACCGCAATCCAGCGGCCCTGACTGATATTCGGCAAGCGATCGAACACCGTACTGCGCCCTTCCGGATCAACACGGGTACACAGCTCGCCTTCCGGCTTGTTATACATCAGCACACGACACACCGGTGTCTCCTGCTGACGGGCTAATGCGTGTCCGTCTACGCGAATTTGCGCCGTTGCATCTACGCGATCGCCCAATGTGGCAACCGCGCCATTAACCGATACCCGGCCCTGCTCAATCCAGCGTTCCATTTCCCGGCGAGAACCGAGGCCATGATTAGCAAGGACTTTCTGTAATTTCTCTGTCATTAGTGTAATGGCTCTGTTTGGTCGCTATCACCTAATACATGTAACGAGGCATCTGCAACGTCTTCCAGTGACTGCATAAACGCGTCTGCATTAGGTAAGTCCGACAAGGACTTCAGCGAAAAATAATCTAAAAATTGTTTGGTAGTGGCATACAATGCCGGCCTGCCCGGTACCTCTTTATGGCCCACTACCTTAATCCACTCACGTTCAGTGAGGGTTTTGATGATGTTACTACTCACCGCTACGCCCCTTACCTGCTCTATTTCACCACGGGTAATAGGCTGACGGTAAGCAATTAACGCCAGGGTTTCTAACATCGCCCGGGAATATCGCGGGCTGCTCTCCTGCCACAATCTGCTCAGCCAGGGGCTTAAGCTGTCGAGTGACTGAAACCGGAACCCACTGGCGACTTCTACCAGTTGGATACCGCGCGGTCGGTAATCGAGCATTAATTCATCAAGCGCTGATTTTATCGCTTTATCGGCTACGGTAAAATCCGCCAGTACGGTATTTTTCAATTTTTCTATCGAAACCGGCCCATCTGACACAAATATTGTAGCTTCAATGAGCTGTTTTAGCTGTTGCGCATTAATCTTCTTCATGATGACTTCCCAATTTCACATGAATTCTGGCATAAGGCCCGGCCTGTACGAGTCGAATACTTTGCCCTTTTACCAGTTCCAGAATGGCTAAAAACGTCACAACGGCACCCGCGCGCCCTTCTTCTGCGGTAAATAGCGCTTCCATAGGGGTGTAAGTATCAGTATTCAGCGTTTGCAGAATTTTACTCATTCTTTCCCGGGTGCTCAGTGCTTCAGGCGCAATATGGTGATGCTCAAACGCTGCTGCACGTTGCATAGCAGCAGAAAACGCCATCACCAAATCCTGTAAACTCACGTCAGGCTGGATGATGACCGGCTCAATACTGTCGTCGGGTGTCACCGAAACGTCGAAGATATCGCGTTCCATGCGCGGCTGCAGATCCAAATCTTCCGCCGCCTGCTTTACCAGCTCGTATTCTTTTAACCGGCGAATTAATTCCGCGCGCGGATCGGCTTCTTCGTCATCGTCGTCTGAGCGCTTAGGTAGTAACAACCTTGACTTGATCTCCGCCAAAATGGCGGCCATAAGCAGGTATTCTGCAGCCAACTCCAGCTTAAGGGTTCGCATCACGTCGACGTATTCCATGTACTGCCGGGTGATTTCCGCTACCGGCATACTGGTAATATCAAACTTCTGTTTGCGAATTAAATACAACAATAAATCAAGCGGGCCTTCAAACGATTCCAGAATCACTTCCAGCGCATCTGGCGGAATATACAAGTCTTCCGGCTTTTGGATAACCGCTTCACCATGCACAAACGCCAGCGGCAGCGGCTGCTGCACTGGCTCATTGGTAGGCAAAGACGGGTTATCGTTTGAATCTGTCATTACTGAAAAGGCGTGATATCGCCAGCACCTTCACGCACGATAACCGCTTCGCCTTCGCTTAAGTCCACCACGGTTGTGGGCTGCTCACCCAAATAGCCGCCATGTAAAATCAGGCCAACCTGTTTTTCCAGCTTGTCGCGAATTTCATCTGGATCCGATTCGGCTACCTGCGCACCAGGCAATATTAACGACGTCGACATCAGCGGCTCGTTTAACTCTTCCAGTAACGCCAGTGCAATCGCGTTGTCCGGCACCCGCATGCCAATGGTTTTGCGCTTCGGATTTTGCAATCGGCGCGGCACTTCACGTGTAGCTTTTAACACAAAGGTGTAAGGCCCGGGGGTGTTATTTTTAATTTGGCGAAATGCCGTATTGTCTACTTTTGCGTAAACAGACAGTTCGGACATGTCGCGACACATAAGCGTAAAGTTGTGGTCTTTGTCGATTTGACGTATGCGGCAAATCTGTTCCAGCGCACGCTTATCTTCCATCTGGCAACCAATGGCGTAGCCTGAATCGGTGGGATACACCACAACTTCCCCCTGGCGAATCAACTCAACCGCTTGCTTGATTAAGCGGGTTTGCGGGTTGTCGGGGTGCACATAAAAAAACTGACTCATACAATTATCTCTCAGAGGATAAAACAGGCGTTAACGCCCAATCATGCCACACTGGGGTCAGTGTATCGCTTTTCAGACCGCAACGCCCGAGTTCTGTCCAACGCCCCGGCATATGAAAATCGGAACCGGCCGACGCCAGAAAACCGTATTCGTCGACCAATTCAAAAAGCAATTGTTGTTTAGCCGGGTTTGCCGTTGGGAATACCACTTCAACAGCATCGCCTTTTGCGTGTTTAAAATCTGTCAGTAAACGGCGCAGCCACTTGGTCGTAATATCGTAATGCAGAGGATGTGCAAGTACTGCCTGACCGCCTGCGGCATGGATCGCTTCAACCGCTTCAGCAATGCTTGCCCATTCCGCTTTCACCGCGGCCCGTTTGCCTTTACCCAGGTACTTCTTAAAAGCAGACTCCATGGACGTTACCGAGTAGCAGTCCACCAGCACCCTGGCAAAATGGGCCCGGGTGATTTGGCCGTCACGCGCGTATCGCTTGGCTCGTTCCAATGTACCTTCGAATCCACACTTTGCCAGCTTATCGGCAATTTTAGCGGCACGTTCATCACGTTTTTGCTGTTGAACATGCAAAAAGTCTTGCAGGGTTTGATTGTGCCGGTCGATGTTTAACCCCACAACGTGGATCTCAAAGCTATGCCAATGGGTAGAGATTTCCACCCCATCGATTAGTTGTAAGCCCGGATAGTGTGCGGCAACGCCGTCGTGAGCTGCGTCGAGGCCTGCTGTGGTGTCGTGATCAGTAATAGCCAGCACATCTACCTGCATGTTCTGCGCCCGCATTACCAACTCGGCGGGCGTCAGTTGCCCGTCGGAAAAAGTCGTGTGACTGTGTAAGTCAATTTTCATGTATTTTCAAATTTATGGTTGACACAGTGTGCGTTTTGTTTTCTTCTATAGGCCAAGTATACGGATTGATAGTGCGATTGCCTATCAAACTTCAACGATAAAGAATTAAGACAGAATACGACAATGCTCAAACAACCCCTAAACAGCCTTAACGTGGCAACTATCTGGTGGTGGCACTCCCTTCGATAAACGGGCGGTGTGAGCGTTAGTGCGCAGAATAAACAAAAAAAGGCCCGTAACATACGGGCCTTTTTTTTAATTTTTTTTAACCGGAGTAAAGCAATGAGTTTGGCCGAATTAGGCGTCGTACCGGGAAAAGTGGAAACCATCGAAAGAACGGCGACCTACGTAAATGATCCACTGGCAGCCTTTGCCGGGCTTTGCGGCGATCAGCCCCATGCCCTGCTATTGGAGTCTGCTGAGATTGACAGCAAAGACAACTTACAAAGTTTGTTAATGGTCGACGCCGCTGTGCGTTTCGAGTGCCGCGGTCAACAGGTGTCTTTGGAAGCACTCAGTGCCAATGGCAAAGGCATTCTGCCCTTGTTTACCAAACTCAACCTGCCCGGGTTACAGTGCCAGGTTGTCAGTGAAACACAACTCACCCTGACCTGTGATACCAGCCATGACGCACTGGACGAAGACGCACGCCTCAAATCAGCCAGCGTATTTGATGTACTTCGCAGCGTGGTTAATGAAATCAGCCCCATTCGCGAACACCAGAATGCGGTATTTTTGGGCGGCGTCTTTGCTTACGATTTGCTGGCTACGTTCGAACAACTGCCCGAGGTACAGGAAGGCGATAACGACTGCGCCGACTACGTGTTATATCTGGCTGAGACCCTGATCACCTTCGACCATCAAACCCGTCAGGCAACCTTGCTGGGCAGTGTGTTCAGTGGTGCAGATGTAGCAACCAGTTATTTTGCTATTGCCCAACGCCTTGAGCACCTTGCTGCGGAATTGCAACACATCCCGGCGCTCGACCTGACACCTGCAGAAGTGGACGATGTCTCGCTTAACGTCGACAAATCAGACGAAACCTATTGCCAGGACGTGCTGACCTTAAAAGAACACATACTGGCAGGGGATATTTTCCAGGTTGTTCCCTCCCGAACGTTCTCGCTTCCCTGCCCTGCTCCACTGACTGCCTACGCCGCATTAAAACAACAAAACCCCAGCCCCTACATGTTTTATATGCAAGACAAAGATTTCACTATTTTCGGCGCATCGCCGGAGTCTGCATTGAAGTACTCCGCCGAAAGCAACGTGGTAGAAATTTACCCGATTGCCGGTACGCGTCCTCGGGGCAAACGTCCGAATGGCGAAATCAATCCCGATTTAGACAGCCGCATTGAACTGAACCTGCGTGAAGATCAGAAAGAAAAAGCAGAGCATCTAATGCTGGTAGACCTGGCCCGCAATGACGTTGCCAAAGTGTCTGAACCTGGTACGCGCTATGTAAAAGATCTGTTGAAAGTTGACCGCTACTCCCACGTAATGCATTTGGTATCCCGCGTAGTGGGCCAGTTGCGCAGCGACTTAGATGCCCTGCATGCCTATCAGGCGTGCATGAACATGGGCACATTAGTCGGCGCCCCTAAAGTCAGTGCCGCAAATTTAATTCGCAAAGTAGAGCAAAAGCGCCGGGGCAGTTATGGCGGCGCGGTAGGGTATTTGAATAATGCCGGTGACATGGATACCTGTATTGTTATTCGGTCTGCCTTCGTTAAAAACGGCACCGCTTATATTCAGGCCGGTGCCGGTGTGGTGTACGACTCTGACCCGCAAGCCGAGGCAGATGAGACTCGCAGTAAAGCCCAGGCTGTAATTAACGCAGTAAAAAGTGCCATGGTAGTAAAAGGAGCATCCGCATGAGTCAGCCAATCACCGTCTTTTTGCTCGACAACGTCGACTCATTTACCTACAACCTGGTAGATGAGCTACGCACCATGGAACTGAACATTGTGGTGTACCGCAATAACGTGCCGGCACAATTATTATTCGATAAAATGCAGGCAGCGGCTGAAAATGGGCCGGTTTTACTGTTATTATCCCCGGGTCCGGGCGCGCCTCACGAGGCTGGATGTATGCCAGAGCTACTGACGTTGGTTCAGGGCCACTTCCCGGTATTGGGAATTTGCCTGGGTCATCAGGCTATTGTGGCCCATTACGGCGGCAAAGTAGGCCGGGCTGAGGACGTTATGCACGGTAAATCATCGGCGATTACCCACACCGGCGAAGCTATGTTTGCAGGCCTGCCGCAGCCACTGCACGTTGCCCGTTATCACTCATTGATGGCAACGGAACTACCAGACGGCTTAGCCCCTCTGGCGACAGTTGGTACAACGGTAATGGCGGTTTACCAGGCACAAGACAACATGCTGGGTTTTCAATTCCACCCTGAGTCGATTTTAACCGCCCAGGGCAGCCAGTTACTGTTGCAAAGTATTCACTATTTGACCAAAGGGGCCGAATCCCATGGCTGACTATACGGATATCATTGAGAAGCTGTTTGACGGCCAGCATCTGGCTCAAGCTGAAGCCTTCTCAGTATTTAATCAGGTGATGCACGGTGAGTTGTCAGAAGTGAAGCTGGCCACCTTGCTTACGGCGCTGAAAATGAATGGCGAGTCGCCGAATGAAATTGCCGGCGCAGCCAGTGCCATGGTGTCGAATGCGCGGCCATTCCCTACACCAGACTACGCCTTTGGCGATATTGTTGGCACCGGCGGCGACGGTCACCACACCATTAATATTTCCAGTGCCGCGGCGCTGGTCGTTGCAAGTTGCGGCATCAAGGTCGCCAAACACGGCAACCGAAGTGTGTCGAGCAAATCAGGCTCAGCTGACTTTTTCCGCGAATGCGGTATTAAACTCGATATTACCCCTGACATTGCGCGAACTTGTTTAGACGACACTAACTTCTGCTTCTTGTTTGCACCTGTCTATCACGCAGGCATGCGTTTTGCGGCCCCGGTTCGGGCTGAAATGAAAACCCGTACCCTGTTTAATATACTCGGTCCGTTGGCGAATCCGGCGGGTCCCACCTTTGGCGTTTTTGGCGTCTATACGCCGACGTTACTGGATGTTTACGCCCAGACACTGAATTTAATGGGCCAACAACGCGCTTTGATCGTACATGGTGATGGTCTGGACGAACTCGCTCTGCACGGCCCAACTCAGGTTGTGGAACTCGAGCATGGCAGTACAACACAGTACACCTTAACGGCCGATGACTTTGGCCTGCAGAGTGCGCCGCTCAGCGCTATCGCCGGTGGCGAGCCACATGAAAACAAAGCCATGATAGAGGCTGCACTGTGTGGCAAAGGGCAAGAGGCACATATTGCAGCTATTGCCATGAACGCAGGTGCGCTGTTAAAAGTCGCCGGTGCGGCAGATTCATTTAAGCAAGGTGCCAGTCTGGCACTCGATGCCATGGCCAACGGCGCCCCATTACAATTGATAAAAGACGTGGCTGAAGTCAGCCAGCAGGAAGTAACCGAATGAGCAACGTACTTGCCAAAATTGTAGAAGACAAACACGTTGAGTTAGCTGCGCGGATGGCCGCTTTACCACTGGACACAGTTAAGGCCAACCTCACGCCCTCCACCAAGAGCTTATTTGACGCCCTTTCAGCGCCAAATGCCGGCTTTATACTGGAGTGTAAAAAAGCGTCGCCTTCTAAGGGCCTGATCCGTGAAAAATTTGACCTGGACGAAATCTTAGCGGCCTATACGCCCTATGCGGCGGGTATTTCCGTGCTAACCGACGAGAAATACTTCCAGGGAAATTACGACTACCTCGCCTACGTGACTGAGCGGGTTGAACAGCCGGTACTGAACAAAGACTTCTTTGTTAATGAATACCAGGTCTATCTGGCCCGTTATTACAATGCAGATGCCATATTGTTGATGCTGTCGGTGCTCGACGATGAGACCTATTCAAAACTGGCCGCGTTAGCAGACAGCCTGGCGCTAGACATACTGACCGAGGTCAGCAATGAAGAAGAAATGCAACGCGCGATTGCGTTAAAAGCAAAAATCATCGGCATCAACAACCGGGATTTACGCGATCTGTCTACCGATCTGGCCACCACCGAAAAGCTGGTGCCCATGCTGGAAGCTGCCACTCACGAGTACGTGGTGATCAGCGAGTCTGGTATTTATACCCATCAGGACGTGTTGCGCCTTGCCCCATTGTGTCAGGGTTTTCTGGTAGGTAGTGCACTCATGGCGCAGGCCGACCTTGAGCTTGCTGTTAAGCAACTGGTATACGGCAAGGTAAAAGTCTGTGGTATGACCCAGGCCGAGCAAACAGCTCACGCGTTCCAAAGTGGCGCAAGTTACTGCGGACTGATATTTGCCACCCATTCCAAGCGTTGCGTAACACCCGAACAAGCCAAAGCGATTGTTGAGCAAACGCCTGGACGCTATGTTGGTGTGTTTGTTAACCAGCCCATTGAAATGGTGCTAAAAGTGGCGAATGAACTGTCACTGGCAGCGGTGCAACTACACGGTGACGAAGACACCGTATTCCGCCAGCACCTGCGCAACGGACTACCAAAAGGCTGTGAAATCTGGCAGGCAGTCGGTGTGGCTGGCGAGTTGCCTTATTTAATTCATGCTTTGTTAGACGACGAAACGCTGGACCGCGTATTGCTTGATTGTCAGGTAGGCAAAGAAACCGGCGGAACCGGTCAGCAATTCGACTGGTCGCTCATTCACAATGAACTGGAATTAGACAAACTTATTATTGCCGGCGGTATTTCACCAGCCAATGTGGCAGATGCGCAGGCAACGGGTGCCGACATGGTCGACGTGAACTCAGGCGTAGAAACCAAGCCCGGTGATAAATCAGACGAACAGGTAACCGCACTTTTTTCGGTGTGTCGCCGATATTAATGAATCAGGACCACAAATGAATCAATTAGATGCAAAATTTGGGGAATACGGTGGCATGTACGTGCCCGAGTTACTTATTCCCGCGCTGGACCAACTGGAGCAGGCTTTTCTGGAAGCCAAAGATGACCCGGCGTTCAACGCCGAGTTTATGTCGTTGTTAAAAGACTATGCCGGTCGCCCGACGTCGATGACGTTAACCCGTAACCTGGTCTCTAATCCCAAGGTTAAACTGTACCTCAAGCGTGAAGATCTGCTTCACGGCGGCGCGCACAAAACCAACCAGGTATTGGGTCAGGCACTGCTGACCAAACGCATGGGTAAAACCGAAGTTATCGCTGAAACCGGCGCTGGTCAACACGGTGTGGCAACAGCACTCGCCTGTGCTTTATTGGGATTAAAAGCCCGTATTTACATGGGTGCCAAAGACGTTGAGCGCCAGGCTCCAAACGTATTCAGAATGCGCCTGATGGGCGCAGAAGTCATTCCGGTCGATTCAGGCTCAGGTACACTGAAAGACGCGGTAAACGAAGCACTGCGTGACTGGTCTGCAAACTACGACAAAGCGCACTACCTGCTGGGCACTGCGGCAGGCCCGCACCCCTTCCCGACCATCGTGCGTGAATATCACCGCATGATTGGCGAAGAAACCCGCGCTCAAATGCTGGAAAAAGAAGGCCGTCTGCCAGACGCCGTCGTCGCCTGTGTAGGTGGAGGCTCAAATGCAATCGGTATGTTTGCCGACTTTATCGACGAACCTTCGGTACGTCTGGTAGGTGTCGAGCCTGCCGGTAAAGGCGTGCACACCAAAGATCACGGTGCGGCCATAGGCAAAGGCACCAAAGGCATTCTGCACGGTGCGTATACGTACATCATGCAGGATCAGGATGGTCAGATTGAGGAAAGCTATTCAGTGTCAGCCGGTCTGGACTACCCTGCCGTTGGCCCTCAACACGCTTACCTGTCAGACATTGGCCGTGCAGAATACGTTTCTGTAACCGATGACGAAGCACTCAATGCATTCCAGTTGCTGGCCCGCAAAGAAGGCATTATTCCTGCCCTGGAGTCGTCTCACGCACTTGCCTACGCACTGAATATGGCTGATGAAGCTGAAGATGACACCATCATTGTTGTTAACCTGTCTGGCCGCGGTGACAAAGACCTGGGTCATGTGATTGGTATTTTAGGAGACCAGGTCAATGGATAGATATGCAGATATGTTTGCTCGTTTAAACGAGCAGAATGAAGGAGCCTTTGTTCCCTTCGTCATGATTGGCGATCCGGACCTGGAAACCTCAGAAAAAATTATTACCCAGTTAATTGAAAGCGGCGCAGATGCTTTAGAGTTAGGCATTCCCTTTTCCGACCCGGTAGCAGATGGCCCGACAATCCAGAAAGCCGCGATTCGCGCGCTGGATAATCACGTTACGCCAACCTCTTGTTTCGAACTGCTTGCACGTATTCGTGCCAAATACCCGGATATTCCGGTTGGCCTGTTACTGTACAGTAACCTGGTACTGGCAAAAGGCGTCGAACATTTCTACGCAGAAGCTGCTAAAGCTGGCGTCGACTCAATATTGATTGCAGATGTCCCAATCCGCGAAGCCAAGCGCTTCATTGATACGGCAAACAGCAACGGTATTAAGCAAATCCTGATTGCCCCGCCTAACGCCACGGATGCGACATTCCAGGCTATTGGCGACTTATCTGCAGGCTATACCTATCTGCTTGGCCGTGCTGGTGTTACGGGTGCGGAAACAGCGGCAACCATGCCTGCTGCGTCTCTGATTGAGAAACTCACCAACGTTAACGCTGCCCCACCATTACTGGGCTTTGGTATTTCTAACCCGGAACAGGTTAAACACGCTATCGAAAGCGGTGCTGCAGGCGCCATTTCAGGTTCAGCGACTGTGAACCTGATCGAACAAAATCTGCATGGCGTGCCAGCCATGTTAAGCGCGCTGGACGGGTTTGTTTCTTCAATGAAAGCGGCAACAAGGAAGTAACTATGTTTTATATGATTTGTGCCACTGACGTGGAAAACAGTCTGGAAAAACGCCTGGCTGCGCGCCCTGCTCACCTTGCGCGTTTAAATGCACTGAAAGACGAAGGCCGCTTGCTAATCGCGGGCCCCTTCCCTGCCATTGACAGTGAAGACCCAGGTCAGGCCGGCTTTACCGGTTCGTTGGTGGTTGCAGAGTTCGAGAGCCTGAACGATGCGCAAAGCTGGGCAGACGCCGACCCTTACATTGAAGCGGGTGTGTACGCCTCTGTAGTCGTAAAACCCTACAAAAAAGTCCTGCCATAAACCGCAAAACGCTAACGCAGGTGCAATTTCGTTGCACCTGCGCCACGCAATGATAGTATATTCAGACAACATTCAGCCAGGTAACGCTATGCTAGCGGCATAGTTAGTCAGGTTACTGCCATCGTCGGAGTATTATGTACAGATTGAGTACCCTAGGCATTGTATTGTTCATGTTGCTGTCGAGTCCTATTGCGTCGGCACAGCAGGACCAAGCCAAGCCGGTTAAAAACACTACGCAAGCTGCTGAGCAAGCCAGACGGCATGTTGACGGCCGCGTGTTAAAAGTGGACAAGACCAAGAGTGCTTATCGCGTAAAAATGCTTAAAAAGTCCGGCCGTGTGGTTACCCTGGATGTCGATAAACGCTCAGGCGAAGTGAAGCCGAGCAAACGGAGCAAGGACGGTCAGTAGTATGAGAATCTTAATTGCCGAAGATGACAGCCGGTTGTTAATGCAGCTCGATGCACTATTACAACAACAAGGCTACAGTGTGGATTTAGCCGATGATGGCGATAAAGCCTTGTTCCAGTTAAAAGAGGTCAATTATGACCTGGCCATTGTGGATATTGGCCTGCCCAAGCTGGATGGTTTCGATGTCATTCGTCAGGCACGCGCCCATGGCGTCACCACTCCGGTGTTAATCCTGACCGCGCGCGATCGTTGGCAAGAAAAAGTGGAAGGCCTGGATGCCGGTGCCGACGACTATCTCACCAAACCGTTTCACAATGAAGAGTTGCTGGCACGCGTGAAAGCACTGATCCGCCGGGCGTCTGGCCAGGCGAGCTCACTGATTGAATTCGGACCAGTAAGCCTGGACATGCAGGCCAAGGAAGTTCAGGTTAATGCCCGTTCCATGGACTTAACCGCTTACGAATACAAAGTCATGGAATACCTGATGTTGCATCCCAAAAAGGTCATATCTAAAACCGAGCTGACCGAGCACATTTACGATCAGGACTTTGATTTGGACAGCAACGTTATCGAGGTGTTTGTCGGTCGCTTGCGCAAAAAGCTTGACCCAAACAACACCCTGAAGCCCATTGAAACCCTGCGCGGGCGTGGCTATCGGCTTAGTCAGTCACTCACCGGCGAATAACCGCTGGTGCGCAGCTTATCGCTTCGGGTACGAAGCCTGCTCATAGCCTGTGTGGCGTTGTTGGTCTTTATACCCGTTACCGTATTTACCTTGTCTCAGGCCTATACATCGAGTCTGGAAGAAGCAAAGTACAACGAACTCAAGCTCATGACCTTGTCGCTCATTTCCGTCTTTGAAATGGACGACGGCGCGCCGGTTATGCCCGATATGCTGTTCGACGAACAGCTCAACTTACCTGACTCTGGTTACCTGGGGGTGATTCAACTCACTCAGGCTACCGTGTGGATCTCAGCTTCAGGACTTGAAACACACGTTGATACCCTGCCCACACCACCGGACATCGGTGAGGAATTTTACGTCGCCGGACACCCGCTGGATGGCCAGCACCCGGATTATTTTGTTTACAGCTACACTGCCGAGTTCGAGGACGGTGATGGTTACCTGCCCGTAACATTTTTCGTATTTAACCATAACGCCGATTTTGAAAACGAACGCAGAATATATTTGCGCTCGGTGTGGCAATACCTGATTGCATTGGGGTTTGGCCTGATTATCCTGCTGGTTCTGGGTATGAATACTTTGCTAAAACCCGTTCGCGCGTTGATTCAGGAAATTGAACTCACCAGCCATGGTCAGCAACACCAGCTAAGCGCAAACTACCCCAGTGAATTTACCCCGCTGAAGCAAAGTATAAACGCCCTGCTAAGTGCTGAGGCAGAGCAGCGACAGCGCTATAAAAACAGCCTGGGAGATTTAGCCCATAGCCTTAAAACGCCCCTCGCCGTTGCCCTGGGTACACCAGACCTGCCGCGTTCTGCACAAGAACCGCTCCAGCAAATAGATGCGCTGATTCAGCGCCAGCTAAAGCGCGCTACCGCCGGCGCGAGTAGTTGGGATAAAGGTATCGAAATTGCCCCTGTGGTCAAACAAATCACCAATGCACTCAACAAAGTGTACCGGGACAAATCATTACAGATATCGGTTGAAGGCAACGACGGCCAGTTTTACGGCGACAAAACTGACCTGATGGAGATACTGGGTAACCTGATGGACAACGCCTGTAAAGCGGCCGACCGTCATATTCGCATTACGATCACAGAACACCCGTATCAAACCGATCTTTGCATTGAGGATGATGGACCAGGCATACCACCAGAGCAGGTTGAACGCCTGCTAACACGCGGGCAGCGTCTTGACGCCTACACCGAAGGACAAGGGATAGGTATGGCCGTGGTTGCCGATTTACTGGCCGCTTACGAAGCCAAACTTGCCATAGGTCAATCAACTCTGGGCGGCGCCATCTTCACACTGAGTTTTCCTGCCCCTTTGCGGATGCCGGGCTCAGGCAACACCTGAACAGACTCAAGGCTGTCGATAAATCCGTGTCGACAGCCAACGACAACCTGCCCTTTCTTACTGCTTTCAAATCCGGGGGCTGACTCGATAAAGCTCGTACCGAACCGTGCCTGACTGCTTCTTTTTAGTCAGCTCTGTAAACTCTGGCAGTGCTTGTAGCTGTTGGATACCATCGTGTGCGTCCCATTCAATAAATGAAATATACTGAGGCGCAAGGGCATGGGGGTTGTGCGCACTTAATACGATCCCTTCAATGTTATGCATCAGGCGCCCACCAACTTTATCCAACAGCGGCGGTAAGCTGACTAAGTACTCGGCATAGTCACCGGGATTAGAGGGATTTGCCCATGCAAATGCAATGGTGTAAGCCTTGTCCTGACTGAATTCGAGTGACAGTACGTCGGGTAACTCGTGATCATAGAGTCTCAACGCTTCCCAGGCCTCGCGTCTCAACGCTTTTACGCCTGAGAAAGACGGCAGCGCCTGAAATGTTTTTTGTGCTTTTAAAGAAGGCCACCGGCTGATAACGAACACATTGGGCGAAAAGTCGCCCGACAGCGTTTCTTCAACCAGCAACACACCTTCCTGCCGATAACCATGCTTTCTGGCTGTCTCGGCATTTTGTTCAAAATACCGATCACGCAGTGCTCGCTTTTCCGGCTCAGTCACAGGTGCAATCAACTGCATAATCTCACCCGGTGCATATTGCACCAATAGCGTTTTTTCGTCGGCTTTAGAGACGAGAGGCATCATAGTAAGAGAAAATATAATACTTATCAGGCACTTCTTAACGAGTACCGGCCAAAATTCCGTTTTACTCAGTGTCATGTGTTTTTCCAGAACGTCTAAATTCACTATTTTTACACTGTATCAGTGCGTTTTTTGTAAAACACGGTTTGTTTTTTAATCGCAGTGGTGCATTATCGTTCCATGGACGATTGGAATGACTACGCTCTTATTCTGGCGCTGTACCGAGCTGGCACACTGCGCGGCGCAGCAATAACACTGGGTACAACACACACTACAGTAGCCAGACGACTGGCATTGCTGCAAAAACGCCGTGACGCCCGGGTATTTGAAAAAGTACCCGGTGGATACCGTGCGACCCAGTTTGGCGAGCAGTTGGTCAGTGTTGCCAAAAAGCTTGAAGACATAGTGCTACTTTCTGAGCGCCTTCATCTGACATCGCCCGACGATTTGTCGGGTCCGCTCACCCTGTCGTTAGGCGAGCCTATGTCGCAGTTTCTGTTGGTCAAGGAACTCGGCGAATTTGCTCGTACCTACCCAAATATTCAACTGAAGATAAACAGCTCAACGGAATTTGCCGATCTCGACAAGGGTGAGGCGGATGTTGTGATCAGAGGTGCACACAAGCTGCCGGAACATCTGGTAGGCAGAAGAATGTTTAAGTTGGGTTTGTGTTTTTATGCTCACAAAGACTATTGTCAGCGAGTACAAAAAAAGGACTGGCGCTGGATTGCTCCCGGCAATAGTGCAATGTGGCCAGAATGGCTCGCAGAGTCACCCTATCCTGATGTACCAATAGGTATTGTGATTGATGAAATCGTTACGCGCTTTCACGCTATTGCCGCTGGGGTGGGTATGGGAAGAGCTGCTTGTTTTATGGGCGATGTTAATGAAGACATGGTGAGATTACCCGGTAGCGAGCCCACACCGTCCTATGATATTTGGGTACTCACGCACCCTGACTTACGCGACCAACCCAAAGTGAAACTCTTAATGAAGTTTCTTATAGATGCACTGCTACGCAAACAACAGTTAGTGGAAGGCCAGCTCCCTTTGCAGTGAATGCAATTAAGGCAATTTTTGTTCGTTGAGAATTATCGCCACAGCAATTGCCTTCCCTGTATTCTCCTGTGCTCTCCCCTTAACTCTCCGCTTCATGCGCTTTTGCCGTTGGCTTCACATCATCATCGCTGGAGAGCAGAATGGCCAACCATCGGCTTTCCTCCCGTGACTCGAGGGCGATTTTTACAATCATGGTAAGTGGGACCGACAGCAGCATACCTACACTGCCAAGCAACC
>NZ_CFIDRX010000061.1:0-22902 GCF_984433645.1 Marisediminitalea sp. | reverse complement strand
TTCGTTTACACCGGCTTCACGGACTAAATCGACAAAACCTTGTTCGAGGATGCCAGCACGAATTCGGCCTAACACGTACTCGCCTGAGACACGTTCAACAATAATGTTGTCGATGCCTTGTTTGGCCAACAGTTGTCCAAGTAACAGGCCGGAAGGACCAGCACCGATAATAGCTACCTGAGTGTTCAGTGTATTCATTGCTCATATCCCATGTCTTTCGATGCAGTCATCTTGCCTGTGGCAGCGGATTTTAGTAATTCACATTTCGGGCAACTTATTGTACTTTTTAATCATGTTAAGTTTTTGTAATGGCGCGGCGAGTGAGTCAGGAGTCAATTCCGTTTTATCATTTATACGGTGAAACCTTTCTACAATGGGAGCCGGGGAGCATACACCTGGAGAGTATTGTGTCCCGTAGCCGTATGTTGGGCTGGGAGATAAAACCGCATCGACATCATAAACTTGCACAAATTATTTGTGTATTTGGTCATGCCTGGCAGGTGGAGCTGGATGATGCGCGGTATGATTTGTCGGGAAACTGGCTGGTCATGATTCCACCGGGCGTGGTACACGGCTTTCATTTTGAGCCGGACACACAAGGATTTGTGCTGTCGGTAAACAGTGATTTTTTAGCTGAGTTGGCGGCAACAGGTGAGGACCCGTCTGCCTACGATGCCTTGTGGGTGCCTCAGCCTGTTGAGTTTTCAGACGAGCGTCATATTGAGCAGTTTCGACAATTGCTAGTGTCGTTAGACGATGAGATTAAACGTGCGGAGTCAGACTCGCGTAGTGCAGTGAATCACTTATTACAACTCCTGTTCATCAACATTCGTCGTCAGCAGCGACTGGAATCGATTTACAGTGAGAGTAGCTCGCGAGAAACCCGGATACTGGTGAAGTTTAAAGCCTTGATAGAAGCGCATTATCAACAGCATTTAAGCGTAAAGGCCTACGCTGAATTGCTGTTTATCTCGGTATCGACGCTGGCACGAATTTGCCAGTCCGTGCTTAATAGCAGCCCTAAGCAAATTATCCGACAGCGCCTGATGAACGAGAGTAAGCGCCGTTTAATTTATACCCGGCAGAGTATCGACGATATCGCGTTAACACTCGGCTACAAGGATGTCGGCTATTTTTGCCGGCAGTTTAAGCAGCAGGAGGGTATTACCGCAGGTGAATACCGCAAACGGCATGCCGTTTAAGTTCGCTCGTGAATGTCACTGTGACTACTGGGCTATGTGTGAAAGCAATTCGATAAACCTGGCCTGAACCGGGGTTGGTTTCCAGTTTTTGCGTAACGTGTAGCCTATTTCACGTTTACTGTCTGGCAGCGGCTGAGAGCTGATGGCCAGTAACCCCGACCTGACTTCTACGGCGACCTGACGAGCCGGCAACAGGGTGATCCTGTCGCTGTTCAGTAATAGTCCCCGCACAGCAACCAGTGAACTGCACTCCACCACGTCCTGAGGCGGTGTTAAGCCGCGGGCTTGAAAAAACTGACTGAACACGGCCCGTGTGGGTGTTCCCTGGCGAGGCGCAATCCATTGATACTGCGTCAGATCGGTTTGGGTTACCGGTTGAGTAAACAGTTCAGTAGCAGGGTGTCCCACCCGGGCAACCACACTCAGACTGTCGTCGAACAAACGGTGCTGTTCAATATCGTTGCTTGGCGACGGGACACGCAGTGCGCCCACAATAATATCGAGCTGACCGTGCAGCAGTGCACTGAGCTGTTCTTCATACGGGCCGTCAATAATACTCACTTTCACATCAGGGTAAGCCTGTAACAGCGCGGTTACCGTGTCTGGCACGATCGCGGTCCTGGCCAGGGGTAAACTGCCCACACTGACACTGCCTGAGCGTTGCCCTTTTAAGCGATTGACTTCGTCTTCGCCCTGGTGAATTTCAGCAAAAAACAAACTGGCAAAGCGGCTCAGTTGCCGGGCTCGCCAGGTTGGTTCAACCCCCGTGGGCACCCGGTTGAACAACCGCTGTTCTGTAAGGTGCTCCAAGTCTTTGATCGTTTTGCCGAGGGTAGGCTGGGTGAGTGATAACTTAACCGCCGCGGCAGTGTAATTTTGTAATTCCACAATGGTAATTAGCGCGGTTAACTGGCGCAGTGTGACATTGCGTAAAAAGCCAAGGCGTTTGGCTTTGTCGGTGTCGAACAATGTATGAGCCGCGGTTTCCAGGTAACTGAATGCGCGCTTTACACGTTCCAGAAATAGCTCACCTGAGGGCGTTGCGAACATGCCGGAATTGGTGCGTTCGAACAGCTGGATGTCTAACTGGCTTTCAAGTTTATTAATAGCCTGGGTCAGTGCCGACTGTGATAAATGGATCTGTTTTGAGGCCTGGGTAACGGTACCGCATTCCCTGATTTCTAAAGCGCTGAGCAAGTGTCGGATATTGAACTGCACGAAATGGCCTTCTGTATTTAAGTCTGACCCATTATAGAAAAAATTAATAGTGATTTGCACTATTCTAACATTCTTTTTTGATTGGCCTGTCGCATACTGCTTGCATAACAACAGCATTGCAGGATGAAGAACCATGGCAATTTGTGTGACAGACTGTCCAAGACCGTCAGCGTCAACTATTGAACAATATCAGGGAGCAGAAGTGGCCACCGTGCACGAGGCACAGGGGCGCAAAGGATTACTGGATAAAGCCATGCGGCCAATTTATCGGCCTGCAGCCATTGCTGGCCCCGCCGTGACGTGTCAGGTCGCCCCGGGCGATAACTGGATGATCCATGTTGCGGTTGAGCAATGTCAGCCCGGTGACGTGTTGGTCGTCACACCAACCAGCCCTTGCGATGACGGCTTCTTTGGTGACTTGTTGGCGACCTCTCTGAAAGCCCGTGGGGTAAAAGGATTGATTATCAACGGTGGGGTAAGGGATATTGCCACATTAACCGAAATGGAATTTCCGGTCTGGTCGCGCGCCGTGTTTGCCCAGGGCACAGTAAAAGAAACGATAGCCAGTGTGAACGTACCGGTTGTGTGCGCCGGCGCTCTGATTCATCCCGGCGATATTGTTGTGGCCGATGACGATGGCGTAGTCGTGGTTGCGCGTGAAGAAGCCGACGCTGTGCATGAAAAAGTACTGGCTCGCGTAGCCAATGAAGATAGCAAGCGAGCGCGTCTTGCCGCTGGCGAACTGGGCCTGGACATCTACAACATGCGAGAGCGCCTGGCGGCGAAAGGTTTACGCTACGTGAAGTACGGAGAGGAAAACGCGTCGTGAAAGCAGTTCCTGCCTATGTAATGCGCGGTGGTACATCTAAAGGGTTATATTTTAACGCTGATGATTTGCCTGCCGACACGGCTGCTCGCGATGCTGTCTTACTGGCTGCAATGGGATCCCCAGACGAGCGTCAGATAGACGGCATGGGCGGCGCGCACCCGTTAACCAGTAAGGTTGCGATAGTCAGTCCGTCAACACGCAGCGATGCTGACGTAGACTACTTGTTTTTGCAAGTGGTCGTCGATAAAGCTGCGGTGAGTGATGCGCAGAACTGCGGCAATATTCTCGCTGGTGTCGGCCCGTATGCCATTGAGCAGGGTATGGTTTACCCACAAGGTGATGTTACCGATGTGCGGATCCATATGGTTAATACCGGCGCGCTAGCCGTTGCCAGAGTCCAGACACCTGCTGGCGAGGTAGCCTATGAAGGAGACGCTGGCATAGATGGCGTACCGGGCACTGCGGCCCCGGTCATGATTGATTTCCTGGACGTAGCTGGTTCGTCCTGCGGTGCGTTATTTCCTACCGGTAATACCATAGATACTATTGATGGCATAACGGTTACCTGTGTGGATAACGGTATGCCGGTCGTAATGCTGCATGCGGCGTCGGTAGGTGCAACTGGTAACGAAACCCCGGCGGAACTTGAAGCTCGGGCAGATATTAAAGCGAAAGTGGAAGCGCTTCGTCTGCAAGCCGGTAAATTAATGAATTTAGGCGACGTTACCCATAAAACGGTGCCGAAAATGAGCCTGCTGTCGCCGGCCAGGCACGGCGGCGCTGTGAATACACACACGTTCATTCCTCATCGGGTACACGAAGCGATAGGCGTACTGGGCTCGGTGAGTGTTGCTACCGCCTGTGTGTTGCCGGGCACTGTGGCCAGCGAATATGTTAGCAAACCAGCAAGCAACGCGCCTTCAAGTCAAACGTTAACGATTGAACATCCTACCGGTGCATTTACCGTTGAAATGGATATTAGTGGCACCCAGTCGCTGGATACGTTCAGCGTGAATCGCGCAGCCTTGTTGCGCACAGCCCGATTATTAATGCGTGGAGAAGTGCTGGTGCCGAATTACTGCCTGCCAGCATCACAATAAAAACGATTGAGGACACCTACATGATCATTGATTGTCACGGACATTACACCACTGCACCCGAACCTTTGCAGTTGTTCCGTAAAGCGCAGATAGAAGCGTATGAATCCGGGCAGGCGCTGCCGGAAGTGCCCTTTATCAGCGACGATGAAATTCGCGAAAGCATTGAAAAAAATCAGCTCAAGCTATTGCTGGAACGCGGGTCAGATATGACCATTTTCTCACCCCGAGCCTCGGCCATGGCGCATCACGTGGGTGATGAAGCCGTATCTAAACAGTGGACAAGCGCCTGTAACGATTTAATCAAGCGGGTAGTAGATTTGTACCCCAAACACTTTATTGGTGTGTGTCAGTTACCACAATCGCCAGGGGTGCCGATCAAAAACTCAGTTGAAGAACTGGAGCGCTGTGTCAACGAACTGGGATTTGTAGGCTGTAATCTGAATCCGGATCCTTCAGGCGGTCACTGGACGTCAAAGCCGCTGACAGATAAAAGCTGGTACCCGTTCTACGAGAAAATGGTGGAGCTGGATGTGCCTGCGATGATCCACGTATCCGGTTCGTGCAATGAAAATTTTCACGCCACCGGCGCACACTACATGAACGCGGATACCACGGCGTTTATGCAGTTCCTGCAAGGTGACTTATTTAAGGACTTCCCGGAATTGCGTTTTATCATCCCGCATGGTGGTGGCGCTGTACCTTATCACTGGGGGCGTTACCGCGGGCTGGCCGATATGATGAAGCAGCCGCCGTTGTCTGAGCACGTGATGAAAAACGTTTATTTTGATACCTGTGTTTACCATCAGCCTGGCATTGATTTGTTGTTTGATGTTATTGATATTAAAAATATTCTGTTTGGTTCTGAAATGATTGGTGCGGTGCGTGGAATCGACCCGGAAACCGGTAATTACTTCGACGACACCAAACGCTATGTCGACGCATTGAACCTATCAGATGCAGACCGCACCGCGGTATACTCGGGTAATGCACGTCGCGTATACCCGCGACTGGATGCGAAATTGAAGGAGATGGGCCTGTGAGTCAGTTTACCCCCGATGCCGATTGGTTGCACTGGCATCAATCCCCCTCGGTGCCTGGTTATAAAGCACCGGCGGGCGCAGTCGACGCCCATTGTCATGTGTTTGGCCCTGGCGACCAGTTTCCTTTTGCACCAGAGCGCAAATACACCCCATGTGATGCGTCCCGTGATCAGTTGTGGGCGCTGCGTGATCATCTTGGCTTTTCGCGCAACGTGATCGTGCAGGCCACCTGCCATGGCGCAGACAATCGGGCGTTAGTTGATGCGCTGAATCACAGTAACGATCTGGCCCGTGGCGTCGCTACGGTGAAGGCCAGCATTACCGACGAAGAGCTGGATGTATTGCATGCCGCCGGGGTTCGTGGTGTGCGTTTTAACTTTGTGAAGCGACTGGTCGATGCATTGCCATTTGACGATTTAACGCTCATCGCTGAGCGCATCAAACGTCTGGGCTGGCACATCGTTATTTACTTTGAAGCCGCAGAGTTACCCGACCTGTATGATTTCTTTACCAGTTTGCCAACGACCGTAGTGGTAGACCACATGGGCCGCCCGGATGTCACTAAGCCGGTTGACGGTGAAGAGTTTGGCTTGTTTCTTAAATTGCTGGAAGAGAACCCGAATTTCTGGTCCAAGGTGAGTTGTCCTGAACGTCTGTCGATAAGTGGGCCTGATGGCGGCTACCTGGATGTGGTGCCGTTTGCGCGAACCGTTGTTGAGCGTTTTCCAGAGCGCGTTTTATGGGGCACCGACTGGCCTCACCCGAATATGAAGAGCCATATGCCAGATGACGGCAAACTGGTCGACATGATCCCTTTAATTGCCCCGACAGAAGCGCTCCAACATAAGTTGCTTGTCGATAATCCAATGCGCTTGTACTGGGCAGAATAAACAGCGGCCACGGCCGCTCACGTCACCTGAAAAATACGTGGAGTAACGAATATGAAGATTATTGTAGTGGGCCCCGGCGCCTTTGGTATTAAACACCTGGATGGGTTACAGAACATCGACGGTGCAGAAGTGGTTGGCCTGGTAGGTCGTTCGCTTGAAAAAACCCAAGCCGTTGCCAACGAATACGGCATTCCCAATGTCTATACCAGCCTGGAAGATGCGCTTGAGAGCGATGCTGACGCCGTGATCCTGTGTACGCCGACGCAGCAACACGCCTCCCAGGCGATTCAGTGCATGAAAGCCGGTAAGCACGTGCAGGTGGAAATTCCATTGGCAGATAGCTGGGCCGATTCTGAAGCGGTTGTTAACACCCAGCAGGAGACAGGTAAAGTGTGTATGGTGGGTCATACTCGCCGCTTTAACCCGTCGCACCAATGGGTTCACAATAAAATTACCGGTGGTGAACTGAACATCCAGCAAATGGATGTGCAAACCTATTTCTTCCGCCGTAAAAATATTAATGCCAAGGGCGAGCCGCGCTCATGGACTGATCACTTGTTATGGCACCACGCAGCCCACACGGTAGATCTTTTTGCGTATCAGGCCGGCTCACCGGTAGTTAAAGCCAACGCCATTCAGGGGCCGATTCATCCTGAACTCGGCATTGCCATGGACATGTCTATCCAGCTTCAGGCTGAGAATGGCGCGATTTGTACGCTGTCTTTGTCGTTCAATAACGATGGCCCGCTCGGGACGTTCTTCCGCTATATTTGTGACAACGGGACTTACATTGCCCGCTACGACGACCTGGTAGACGGCAAAGAAAACCCCATTGATGTATCAAACGTGGATGTGTCTATGAACGGTATCGAATTGCAGGATCGCGAGTTTGTCGCAGCGATTCAGGAAGGTCGCGAGCCCAACTCAAGCGTAGGGCAGGTGCTGAACTGCTACCGTGTTCTGCATGAGCTTGAACAGCAACTTACGGCTTAAGCAAGGTCAAAAACAGTTAACGGCTTGCCAGGTGCAGGCCGTTTTGCGTTAAGGAGTTCGACATGAACAAACGAGAACTGGCAGGAAAACAGGTTGGTGAAATTGGCTTTGGTTGCATGAATGTGAGCCATGCCTATAGCGGTAAGCTGTCTGAAGCCGATGCCATTAGTTTAATGCAAAAAGCCTTTGATGCGGGTATGGACCATTTTGATACTGCGGCATTGTATGGATTTGGTGCTAATGAAGTGGTGGTAGGCAAAGCCATCAAAGACTTCAGGCAGGATATTCTGCTGGCCAGCAAGTGCGGCATGACCGGCGTAAATGGTAAGCGCGTTATCGATGGCCACCCCAAAACACTGCATGCGACGTTAGATACGGCGTTAAAGAGCCTGCAAACCGATTACATTGACTTATACTACCTGCATCGTATTGATCCCGATGTCCCCGTGGAAGAGAGTGTTGGCGCACTGGGAGAAGCCGTGAAAGCGGGCAAAATCGGCGCTGTTGGTCTGTCGGAAGTGTCAGCAGACACATTGGCCCGGGCGCACAGGGAGCATCCTATTGCGGCGCTGCAAACGGAATATTCGTTGTGGACCCGAAACGCAGAAATTGCGGTGCTCAATGCGTGTAAATCAATGAATATTGCGTTTGTGGGATTCAGCCCACTGGCACGCGGATTTTTAAGTAACACCTTTAGTGATGTCAGTGAACTGGAACCCAAGGACATTCGCTGTGGTATGCCGCGTTTTCAAGGTGAAAACTGGCAGGCTAACCGAAAGCTGTACGCGGCGTTTGCCAAACTGGCAGAGCAGGCTGGTTGCACGCCAGCGCAACTGGCCATTAAATGGGTATTGGCGCAGGGCGAGTTCATTCATGCATTGCCGGGTACGCGAATAGAGGCACATATGCTGGAAAATATCGCAGCAAGTACCATTGAGGTTTCCGGTGACATATTGAACGCCGCTGATGCGCTTATTAACTACCAAACCGTGAAAGGACCACGGTACCCGGCAGCGGCACAAGGTGATATTGATACTGAAGAGTTTTAAAATATTTACTTAGGTAAACGTGCCAACAGGCCTCGATAAAGAGGCCTGTTGGTTATTTGAAGTCAGGATTTCTCTTTTCCTGCTACTGAATAGGTGATTGCTGAGTTGCGCGATTGCTGAAATTCCTCAACGGTTTCGCCTCGCATCTGAGCATAAATATCTATGTTGGTCATGCCCAGTACCGCGGCCATTTTCTCCAGACTGAAGAAAATCACACCATAGTGAATTAATCCGATCCAATCCCGTTGGTTGAGCAACGAGATTTCCTGCTCAGTCAGTCCGTACTCGGCAAACAAGGTATCCGGTGAGTCAACAAACTGCCGACGATGAGCCGGTTCTATCAGTTTGTGCAAAAAGTGATTTAGCCGCCATGCACTGTGCGCCCGCTCCAGAGTGAACGGATGTGTGCCAGGAATATCGCCAATCCCCGCCAGTTGTTCACCGACTTTTTGCTGATGTGCTTCTATTTCCACTTCGCTGCTGCTGTCTTGGTCCTGAAAAATAACCGTGGCGATATTCGTCATCGACGGTAAATATGTTGCCCGGTGCAAACAATCGACTTGCTCGGAAAGGGCGCCGCGCATGATCAACCACATGATCACCTCAGCTCCCTCCAGACCGCCCAGGCGGGCATAGTCTGCGTGGGTCAAGGAAGCCAGTTGTGACGGATCACTTTCGAGCAAGTCGAGAAACTGTACATCCCAGTCGGGATTGTTAAAACCACAACGTTCACCGTGTACCTGGTGAGACAGGCCGCCCGTTGCAACAATGGCGACATTGATATCTTCCGGGTAGCTTTCAATCGCACGACGCAGTGCTTTACCAAGCTTAAAGCAGCGTGACGCTGTAGGAATAGGAAACTGCAGCACACCAATTTGCAGTGGGATAATGTGGTTGTCCCAGCGGCGACCGCGGTCGGTCATCATGGATAACGGTGAGAATAATCCGTGATCTATCGGTTTTTTCTGGAAAAAAGACAAATCAAACTCGTCAGCGAATAACGACTGACCGATGTGTCTGGCCAGAGCAGGGTGGCCGGAGACAGGCGGGTAGTCCCGCGCACCACCGCCTTCGTCAGCGGGACTAAAGGTGTCGTCGACCCCAAGCGTAAAGGGAGAATAATGGTCGAAGAAAAACGATGTAATATGGTCGTTGTAAATAAATACCAGCGCATCTGGTTGCTTGTCTTCAAGATAGTTACCTACCTTGTCAAACTGTTCGAATACCGGCTTCCATGCAGGTTGCTCGCGAAGCGCTTTATCCTGCGCAAAGCCAATGGTGGGCGTATGGGAGACGCCTATACCGCCAATGATGTTAGCCATGTTGTCCTCAATAAAAAAATGCCCATTAGGGCATGGAGACTGCCGGGCGAAAAAGAGCAGATATGGCCCCAGTGCTTATTCGCACTGGTGCCCGGGCCATACCTGTTACCGTTAAAACTCGTAGGTGAAGTTTGCAAAGACTACGCGAGGTCGAGCGTAGGCGGCTTCTGCATAGCCACTACCGGAACCCAGCGATGAGTTACCGGATACTTTGTAGACTTCGTCTGTTGCGTTGTTCACGCCGACAGTGAGTTTCCAAACTTCGTCGAACGGCTGAACACTCACTGACATATCAACAGTGGTGTAGCTATCCTGTTGTGCAATTAACGCTGTGTTTGAAGCGTCAAAGAACACTTTGTCGCTAAACGACACATCAATACGCGGCATTACCAGGTAGTCGTCCAGTTCAGCATAGTAGCCAATACCTACGTTACCCTGGAATTCAGGTGCGAAGGGCAGTTGGTTACCTTCTGCTACGCCGGTATTTACCGGACGACCAGGAACTTCAATTTCAACCGCTTCATCGACTGAAGAATCAAGGTAGCCAAATCCACCTTCAATTACCCAGTCATCGTGTGGTACCCAGGTAAACTCCAGCTCTGCGCCGTCAATTGACGCTTTACCGGCATTAAAGAACCAGGGCGCAATAAACACGCGGTAGGTGAATTGCAGGTCGGTGTAGTCTGAACTGAAAATGGCACCGTTTAACCGGAAGTTATCGGTAATGTCAGACTTAAAGCCGACTTCGATGGTTTGAACTTCTTCCTGGTCAAATTTATGGCCGGCTTCCAGGTCGGATTCAGTCAGAGCAAAGTTAAATGTCGAGTTCCAGCCGCCGCCTTTGAAGCCTTCTGAGAAGCTACCGTAAAACATGGTGTCACGAGACATTTGATAGCTCAGGTTGAACGACATGGTCGTTGCTGAGAAATCGGCTTCGTACAGCTTCACCTCCAGGTACTTGGCTTCCGGATTGGCATAGTCAAACTGGTCCGGAATCGATCCTTTGGTCTCCTCGGTACGACGAATACCTACAGCAGCGCTTAGCTGGTCAGTAATGTCGTAGGTGACCTGCGTGTAGTAGGCAAACGATTCGTTTTGTGTAATGTTGTTGTCACTGTCGAGGTGACACCCGTCTGTGCCTTCACCACAGCTGTAGCCCGCGGCTTTGTCGCCCACCTGTACGGTCAGAATATCTGTGACTTCTTCTTCGTAATAGTAAATACCGGCAACGGCTGTCAGGTTGTCAGTGACATAATTAAACTGGAATTCCTGACTGAACTGGTCGCCCGATGAGTCGAAATCGGTGTGCAATATAGTAAACGGCGTGTTATCTGCGTCACGACGACCCACCCATTCGAGGTTGCGATATGACGTAATGGATTTAGCCGTAAACTCGTCGGTAAACGCATATTCAAGATTTAACGACGCGCCCCAGTTGGTCATGGAGCTACCCATCTCCGCTGTACCGTTATTTGCGAACGGGCCAGCATTCCACTGACTGTTTACACAACGCGGATCGTTATTTTCGCCGGTGTAGCCGCGCGGCCCGCCACCACTGGTTAGCAAACCAGAGACATCTAACGTTGAGCCTTCGGCGGTGGTAACCGGGCGTCCCGGTGGGCCAGGGTAGGCTATCCACGCATCCGGACAGCCTGCGATAACGCTTTGACTGGCACCAAACCAGCCGGCATCGTGGGAGGTATTGGTTACGTCGTCGTTGTTGTTATAGCCGGCAAATACCAGCGCAGAGCCGTTTTCATCAGCGTCTGTGTAGTCGTAAAGCAGTTTAGCTGTGAATTTTTCGTTTGGATCGTAATAAATTTTTGCTGAGAAGGTGGTGTTATTGGTATCGCCCAAATCCAACCCGTCATACAGGCGTTTTACATAACCGTCCTGCTTTTTGGTGCCCGCAGTGAAGCGGGTTAGCAGGTCGTCGCTAATAGGAATGTCGATGGCGCCAAACGCCTCAATCAGCGAGTCTTCGCCGATGCCAAAACGCACTTTGCCACCCAGTTCGTCGCCGGGAGCCTGGGTGTTGATCAGCACCGCACCACCAATGGTGTTACGACCAAACAGGGTACCCTGCGGCCCGCGCAGTACCTGAACGCTTTCGATATCGCGCAGTTCCATGTTGCCGCCTACCGATTGACCGATGTAGACATCGTCAATGTACAGGCCTACACCCGGATCGGTGTTCGCACGTGGACTGATTTGGCCCACACCACGCACAAAAATTACCGACGAGTTGTTGTTGCCCGCCAGTGGTGCGTTATTGGTAAATTGCAGGTTGGGGGTAATTTTACCGATGTCGTCTGACCCAGTGATCTGACGACGTTCCAGTGCATCGCCATTAAACGACGTTACCGAAACCGGCACTTCCTGCAGGTTTTCCGTTACTTTACGCGCTGTTACTGTAATTTTGTCAAGTGCCTGACTCGCGTTGGTTTTTGCACCTTCCTCAGTTTGTTCCTGAGCAAATGCAACACCCGACTGCAGAGCCAAACCGGTTGCAATGGCAACCGCTATACGTGACATGTTAATTGTTTTCATCTCTGTGCCCTCATAGATTAAAACTATTGTAATTATGTTGTTAACATATTGTGTCACGTTGAATATCTAATAGTGCCAGCAATATCACCAATTGAAAATTGACTTTTAATATAAGAAATTGCTAATTTCAGCTTTATAGATGAGTAATATTGAAGAGCTGGATATGTTAGAAAAGCGGGTTACAAGCGGACTAAATTTGTTTCATTTACGGGTATTTTTAACCGTGTATGACATTCGCTCTATCTCCAAAACCGCGGAGCTGTTAGGGCGCTCGCAGCCGGCGATAAGTCAGGCAGTTAATAGCCTGGAGCGTACTTTCGACGCCAAATTTTTTCATCGTTCTACCAAAGGTATTACCGCCACGGACGAAGCCACCACGTTGTGGCGTCGGGTGAAACGTGCGTTGAATTCGTTGGATAGCTTCTTTGATTTAATGCTAAAAAACTTTGGTCAGGTCCCAAAAAATGTGTCGCGACATATTACAATGACACAATTAAACGCGCTAAAAGCGGTCGCGGAGGCAGGCAGTTTCAGTGCTGGCGCGGCTATCTCTAACAAAGCCAATCCCACTATTCACAGAGCCGCCAGAGATTTAGAGCAAACAGTAAATGTGAACCTGTTCGAGCGGACCAGTTTCGGGATCAAACCTACCAAGGTTGCCATACAACTGGCCCAGGTTGCAGGGGTCATGGAGCGTGAAATAGAGCTGGCCTTTGCTGAGATAGCGAAAATGTCGCATCAGGAAAAGGGGAATACCGCCATTGGCGCAATGCCCATGGCCAGAAGTTACATTATTCCCAAAGCTGCGACGGAATTTAAACTGCAATATCCGGGTCACAAAATTTCTATTGTTGAAGGGTCGTATGAATATTTGCTCCACGACCTCATGCGCGGGAAGCTGGATATACTTGTTGGCGCAAGCCGCAGTTTGCCCGAAGGGATTGAAATTAAAGAAGAGCCCATCCTTACTGAGTCCATTGTGCTGTTGATGTCGCGAAGTCATCCACTGGCCAACAAAGACGATCTGGCAGTCGATACGCTGTTGACGTATCCCTGGATCCTGCCCAGAACCTCTTCGCCTCTGCGAAAAACCTACGAAGCCTTGTTTCAGGTTCACAATGTGGCACCGCCGGAAAATGTGATCGAATGTAATTCCTTATCAGCGTCACGGGTAATTCTGGAAAACAGCCCGTCACTCATGTTGCTTTCAGAAGCACAGGCACGCCATGAGCTCATGAGTGGCACCATGGTAAGTAAACAAATTAGCGGCTTTAATGCACAGAGAACCATAGTAGTGCAATACCGTGAAGACAGTATTTTAACGCAAACACAAATTGCGTTAATCGACCATATAAAACACATTGCACAAAGTGAGTCGCAACTCATGGATTGATGGCTTTTTCGCCATTTATTATCACTAAACACAAAAGAAATAGCTCAATATTGGCTTTTCATACGAACCCTGAATTAGCTTTTTCTTATGACTGAATCGTATTTTTTAATTGGTATCCGGCGTTGAGTTGTTACATAGTCTTAACAACTTTGGAGAATTTATCATTTTCTGTTAACCAATTAATTAACAATGCCCCTGGCACGAGGAAGTCGTTATGAGTACCAGCATTGTCGAGTCGGTCCGTCATCACATAGACAAGGCACCGATTTCGGTTACCCAGTACATCGTATTTGCAATTGCGTTTATGTTGAACGTGGTTGATGGTTTTGATGTTGTGGCTATGTCTGTTGCCATGCCCTCTCTAACCGCAGACTGGGGAATTTCCGCAACGGAAAAAGGCTATATTCTGAGTGCGGCATTGATTGGAATGACGCTGGGAGCCATGTTTCTGGCGCCGTTTGCCGACAAAATCGGCCGGCGAAATATTTTACTGATTGCGACGGTTATGATTGGTGTGTCCATGGTAGTAACCGGGTTTATTCCACAATCAGTTGAATGGATGATTGCGATTCGGGCGGTGTCCGGGCTCGGCATCGGTATTATTTTTGCTAACTCCGCCACTATAGGCGCGGAATTTGCGCCGGAGAAGGCGCGTAATCTGGTGGTTACCATTATTGTAATGGGCTATGCCGCCGGTGCGACGATTGTAGGCCCCATTGCGAATGCCATTATAGAGTCATCTGGTTGGGAAATGGTATTTGTATATGGTGGCCTGTTTACTTTGCTGATGACGGTTGTGTTGTATTTTTACTTGCCGGAGTCGATCGAATTCATTGCCACGCAACAGGGCAATGAGAACGACAAACTGTACAAAATAAACAGCATACTGAGCAGCATGGGCTGCACGGCTATGCGCGAGTTACCCGCGCATCAGGTTGAAAAACAACGTATCTCCGTAACAAATTTGTTTAAAGCCGATTTGGGCAAGCAAACGGTGGGCGTATGGGTTATTTATTTTATGGGCTTTATGTCGCTGTATTTTCTTATGTCCTGGATCCCCACTTTGTTTGTAAACAGTGGGTATGAACGGGCTGAAGGTATTGCGGCGCTGACCTTATACAACCTAGGCGCGGTAGCGGGTATCGTGCTAATTGGTTTGATTGCCACCAAAATAAAACTGGCTAAACCCATTGCCATCTATTTTATTGGCTCAGCGCTCTTTCTGGCTGTTGTTGCGTATTGGCAGCCGACCTCTGTATTCTGGTTAAACACGCTGATCTTTATTATTGGCTTTTTGCTTCAAGGGGCGTTTACCGCCATGTACGCCATGGCCGCCCGGGTCTATCCAACCAGCGTACGCGCAACCGGTATTGGCTGGGCCGCGGGGCTTGGTCGCATTGGTGCCATTCTATCGCCCATCGTTGCAGGATATTTGGTGGCGGCGCAGTGGGGAATGTATAACCTGTTTATGCTGTTTGCACTGCCATTACTGATTGCCGGTGTTATTGTGTACTGGTTCAAACACTGAGTCATTTTTCTATAAGCCGGTGCTTGCGCCGGCATCTTCTGAGCAAATTTTACACCTCACCGTAATCTACAGACACGTCTGAAAATTCCCCGGCCATGTGCTGACAGCTCAGGCGCTTACCTGATGCTATCTCTGCGTCGCTCAGTAGTGCGCGTTCTGTTGGGCTCGCAGGCACGTCATTCGTGGTTTGTATAACGCATTGTCCACAGCTGCCGCCACCGCCGCATTCTGTGGGAACCGGAATATTGTGCTTCGTCAGTGCGAAAAAGAGCGGCTGCTTTGCTGGAAGTGTCAATGTTTGACGCTGCCCGTTACAGGTTACAGTGACGTCAACAGATGCCTTTGCTGACGGAGAAGCAGAAAGTTTGCGTCGGTAGGCTAACACTAGTCCGCTTCCGGCCAGCATTAGTGTTGCAATGCCAAACACCACAATAAGCGGATGATTAAAACCGCCGGTGTTGGTGTAATCCATGAAGTGAAGTGTCAGCATCAGGTGCTTCAGGCGGGAATGATCGTTACTGTGCGCGATGACTTTACCGGTATCGGCATGCAGATACACTTCGGTGTTTACATCATCGTTAAAGGTGACTTTCCACAATGGATTTTGCTGCCGGCCATCGAATTCAAACGGAGGAAGGGTTAGCGCTGGCGCTGATGCACTGCCAGGGCCACTATAGGATTTAACGGCGATGCGTTTTACCTGTGCTGGCTGAATATACCAGGGCAGTCCTGATACTGCGTGAAATAGCTTGTGTTGTTGCGCAGTGTATTGATGCAGCGGCTGCTGAGTCTTTACCTGATAAAGTGGGGTACCCGACACCCAGATTAGCTCGGCGGAAAGCACTGGTTCATCAACAGGCAGCCTCGACAGGGGAATAAAACGGGCAGTGGAGGTATTTCCCCGATGAGAAACAGGCTGTCTGTATTGGTTACCCGATGCGGCTTGCGTATCCATTTGATTGAAATACAGACCGGTTCCCGCCCATACCAGGCACTGGATCCCAACCAGAATAGAGAGCCATTTGTGCCAGCGGTTAATGTTAACCGGATTAATCATTGTGGCCCCCTTTGTTCAGCGCATTCAGCGTATTCGAACCAGGGGGACTAACACTTAAAAAGCGGCAAGCGAGTAGCAAAATACCACTGATTATGGCAACGATAGCCAATACGGCCAGCACCAGAAGCAGGGGATTAGCGACATTTTCACCGTCGTCGTAATCCATAATGTGCAAACGCCACATCCAGTCGAATGCCCGCCAGACATTGTGGCGGCGGGTAACGATTTGTCCGGTAGCCTGTTGAATGTAAAAGGTGGTACCAGCCAGATCGTCAAAGGTCACTTGCCACACGGGAAGCCAGCGAGGGCTGAGCTCTGCGGGTGTCGCTTCCGGTAAATCAATAAGTTTAACTGCCGTAATATTTGCAGAATCAGTGACCGATGACGTTGCGATCTGGCGTGCTTCCGACGATGTTAATGGCGTGAGCGGTTGGCCATTTGTAGCATCGACAATCGTCCAATTGGTGTCGTTTGCGCGTTTAAACCGATAAACGAGTTTATCCTGGCGCTTATACAGCGTGACCTGTGTGGCAGTGGGAAATGCATCGAGTAACGCCGCAATAGGATAGGAAGCGTCCTGAATTGAAAACTGATTGTGTTTGTCATCAGACAGGGTTTCACCGTGTATAAAGTGGATATCCATGCTGACCATATACAGGCCTGTTAATGCCCAGATAAGCACTTGTATGCCAATGCCGCGCATCAGCCATTTATGCAGGGTTCTTGTTTTTATTAGTAAACGCATCAGGTGGCTCTATTGTTTGAGGGGCGAATGTTTTTGCAGCTTACGCTGCAGGCTACGCCGATGCATGCCCAGTGCTTCGGCGGTGCGGGATATATTGCCCTGATTATCGGCAAGCACGCGCTGAATGTGCTCCCATTCAATCTGTGCGGTAGTGAGCGGCGCAGGCGCAGGAGTTTGAGTTTCAGTATTACTTTCGTTGCTTAACGCGAGCTTCGCCAACAACGCTTTGAATGTGATTGGCTTGGCGACGTAATCGGTTGCACCGCGTTTCATGGCTGTCACCGTTGTGGCTATGCTGGCGTAACCCGTCATGACGATTAAATGAACTGGCGAGAATCGCGTCTGCAATGGCTCTACAAAGTCCAGCCCGGTCTCTTCCTGCATCATCATGTCCAGCAGAATGCCCGATACAGGCACATTAGCGCTAAATTGCAGGGCTTCTGATGCACGTTTAAAACACTGCACCTGCAAGTTTGTATGTTGCTCGAACCTGCGTTTCAACACACGCGTGTATTGTTCATCGTCATCAATGAGCAAAATCAAAGAGGGCGCTGTCATATTGTTACCGGCAGTTGAATGGTGGTAATAATTTGGCTCGATTCACATTGCCAATGTACGTTGCCTTTAAACTTTTCCACGGTTGCATTTGAGAGCACCGCTCCCAGGCCCAACCCAGTCTCACTCTCAAGAATTCTTGCTCCCAGGTTGTTGTGTAGCGGCGTTGTTCCGTCGTGTGGATTATTAATTCGCAGTAACCAATTCGAACCTGCGCATTCAGAATGCACCGTTACCTTATTATCTTCGTGTTTTCCCGCTGCATCACAGGCATTTATTACAATGCTGGCCAGTGCGGGTACTAGGGTAGGATCTGCGTTTACTGTGGCGCTTTCGGGTACATCGTCCATCAATGGCCAGTCAACGGAAATTTCCGGACGGCTCAGGCGAACAACATGCTGCATGGTTTCAAGTAGGGTGCGAATACTTACGGCGCTGACTCTGGATTCCCGGACATCGTCTGCAACGTCCCGCCAATTTGTGAGCATGGTTTGTAGCAGCGTAAATTGCTCAATGAGCTCTGGCAGTGTCGATGCATCCTTCTGTTCCTGCCACTCTTCCAGCAGCAAATGAATCGTTTGCACCGGGGTCGCTGCGTCGTGGGTCAGTTGAGCTGCAGCAGTACCTATAGCGAGCAATTGTTCGTCGCGTAGCTGTCGCTCACGCAACTGCTGAATGTCGGCTTGTTTGATTTTTAACTGGTGTTTATAAAAGTGAATCACGGCAAAGATTAGGCAACTGGTAGCCATAAAACTCACAATCATACCCTGCGCGTGATTTTGCATCATAGCGCCATGATGATCACTGATTGGCGCAAGTAGCTGCATGCCCTGTGCAGCCAAACTCACGAGCAATACCACCAGGCCTAACCGCGTTGATAACCAGATAAGTCCAAGAATGAGCGGCACTAACAGCACACTTGAAAAAGGGTTGCTGGCAGCGCCATTCAGCGCAATTGAGGTGTTTACCACAATGATTTCAAATAGCACGAGTGGCAGTACAACCGCGACCGGTGCGCGGTGCTTGCCAAACAGAGCCAGATACAGCAGCAAAAGCATAGCGTTTTTTATTGCCTTAACAGGGCTAGCGGAACAGGTAGCTTACCATGCCACGTTCGGGATGAAACTAATCCTAAACTGCGTCAGGTAAATTCGTGATCAAAAATAAACCGTGCTGCTAATGTAGGCGTTCCTACCCATACCGGGCACAGCAATGCCAAATGGGATACCATTGAGTGCCATGGTCATACCCTGGCCGGTATAGGTGCCAGCTGTCGGGTCATAATAAAATTTATCCAATAGGTTTTTCACCCCAATGTCGACACGAAACTGCTCGGTTACATAACCTGTTTGCATACCAAGCAAGCCGTAGCCGGCGGTTTTTACTTCATTGCGAATAACCGATATGTCAGTTTTTGCAGCGGCAAACTCCAAGTTGAGTTCGGTTTGCCAGGGGCCTGAGACATGGCTAACCACAACGTCTCCGTGAAAGGGTAGCGTTTGATACAAACCGCTCCCTGTTTCGGTATTTTCAGCGTGAGTGATACTTACTGAGCTCGCGAAACTAAAGCGGCCAAACTGGGGGCTGTTGTAGTGGTAAAGGGCACTGAGATCAATGCCATAGAGCCGAGCGGTCTGATTTTCGTATGTTAGCACATTAAACTGTTCCGGCTGCCACATGGCGTTTGCGGCAGTGGCGTCAATATAGTCCTCAACATAGGTAAAATACGGTGAAGCAGTAAGCGTGACGTCACTGTTTTTAGGTTGCCACGTCAGGCTGGTAGCAATAGAGTAGGCGGTTTCCGCCTGAAGACCCACATTGCCCACATAACCATTGCCGTCGCCTACGGTGTTATTCATCGATGCCGCCATCATCCAGCTCGACCAGGTGTACTTTTCATAAAGGTTGGGCGAGCGCACTTTGCGAGATACACCGGCTTCTGCTGTTAATTCATTGCTGATAACCACGCTAAGCGCGGCGGTCACATCCACATTGAACTGGTTATCGTCACGGCTGCCTGCGTTAAATTGCTGTGCCTGCATATATTGCATGCCAGGCGCATTTTCGGCGGTCGCATAGCCCTGAACTGCGCCTGTTCTCAAAGCGATATGTTCTGCGCGAATACCGTAGTTGGCATAGATAGCAGATGACAGACGATGCTCTCGTTCGGCATAGAGAAACAGTCGGTTTCTGCGGCCATTGTCGATATTTTCAAAGGTACCCGGTCCCATGCCACCGCCCGACGCGGTCCAGTAATCATCGAGAGTATAGAATTGCGCCCCTGCGCCAAACCGCAGGGTGTCTGTGTCACTGCGAGTCCATTCTGCATCGGTAGTTGCTGCGCGAAGTACTGATTCACTGAACATCGGCATACCGGCTGCACAGGTGCCTTCAGCATCGCCCATAAAGCGGATTGGGCTACAAGGCATTCCCATGGTGGCGAGGGTGCCGTAGTAGAACTGCTTGTCGTCGCCGAAATTCATGTAATGGTCCACATCCTCCTGATAAATGCGGGTTTTAATGTGTCCCCAGTCTGTTTGCCTGCGCCAGGCGATATTGACACTGAGCTGATCGTTATCGAGTAAATCCATGCGCTGATTCGGGTATAACTGATACGGCATGCGTTGTTGGTTAAGTTGAAGATCAACCTCGTCGGCCTGATGCTGGTATCGCAAGGCAAGACTGTGATTTTGTGTTTTATAGGCACTGGAGCCTACTTCGTCGAGACGCAGTGAGTGATTTGGCCTGCCTGTCGTGGTGGTGTTTTTAAATGCCGCACTGGCGCGATAATTATCAGCCTGACTGATATTGCCACTGTAGAGTAAACCCCAGGTGTCGCTTGCAACCGACATATTGGCGTGAAGTCCCTGTGCTTGGTTATTGCTGCGCCAGTAGCCGCCGATATTACCGCTAATGGCAGTTTCTTCACCCGCAGCAACAAGTTCAGGTCGCTTGCGAAGCGTGCTTATTGTACCGCCAATACTATCACCTCCCTGACTTACGGGCGTCACTGTCGCAAACACCGTGACATCAGCCAGAGCTGATGGTGCCAGATAGGACAAGGGTGGGTTCATGTGATTCGGGCAGGAGGCAATTAAATCCATGCCGTCGGTTTGAATACGCAGGCGGTCGTCGGCAAGGCCTCGAATGGCAGGCAGGCCCGATAAGCCGCCGGCGGCATTGATGTGAATACCGGGTAATGTACGAAGCAAATCTGCACTGTCACTGGTAGCAGCAAGGGCTGAACTAAGCGCCTCGTCACTCAAGCCGTGGGCGTGCTGATGTATGGCACTGTGATGTCCATCAACGCTAATGTGTTCAATATCATTTTGTGTAACCGTGTTGTCCTGCGCATTCACTCCGGCAAAAGCGAACTGCACAGACAGGGTTAAGGAACTGGCAATAAACAGTGGTGGAATAGCCCGATTGCGCACGGTGTTCTCCTGATCAGTTTAATAGTAGTCAGGTAACCTTTTATGTGTTTATTCACCTGAATACAGAACAAATTCAGGCTGTTACCTGCAGTGTTTAACAAACAGATCTATTCTAAAGAACACGGCGCCGCGGTGCGTGCGGCAAATTGTCGCAGTTGGTGTAAAAGCGAAGGTGTTAACAACAACCACATTGGCGGCGATGTTTATCGAGTTTACCTACGCCCGGGTTGAAGGTATTAGTGGGGTCTAACTCACGATAAAACGCGGCTAATCCGTCTTCTGCTTTATAGAGGTGCCCTACATTGTGCTCAGCCGGGTATTTGGCTTCGCGGCTATCTAACAGCGCCAGCATTGCTGCTTTTACCGCTTTTGCGTCAGCGCCTTTTTTCAACACGTAATCCTGATGGAAAACATGACAGAAGAAATGGCCATAGTAGAGCGATTTATCGATATGCTGGCTAATGTGCTCAGGCAGAGACTCTACCCAGTGGGCGTCGTTTCGTCTGAGTGCGATATCTAGTGCCAGAATGTCGCCAACCCGATCTTTGTTCAACAACTGATAGCGAATAGCCGCGCCGGCGGCAGCAAAGCGGTTGAGGTAGGCGCTGGCAGCTTCATCGGCGGTGCAAGAAAAGTAATCTCCTTGCTGGTGGTTACGGCCAAAAAAGTCAGCCAGAAAAGCGTCCGCCTCGGCAATGCCATCGTCACTCATTTTTAAAATAAGGTGGTGTTCGTAAAGATCGCGGTAGGCGACCAGCCGGTCAGGCAAATGCGCAGGAAAACAATTGGCAATACCTTGCATAACGCGGTCAGACAGGTAATCGGGCAACCAGCTTTGTTTGTTGAGCAGCGCATCGACGCGCCCTTTAAGCGCAAATAATTTGGGAAGACGTTGGGTACCCAGATGTTTCACACTTAAAAAGGTGTCTTTTCCGTAATCTCGGGCAATATCAAAAATATCCCGGTGCATATACTCACCTACCTCTGGTAAGTGAGTAAAGTTAGCCAGTATGTGACGTCGCAACGCCGTGAGCACGTCGGGGTTGTTGGTACCGATATAGTAAGTTTTTTCCTGCTTTGCAACGGCAAAGGTATCCAGTCGAACGGCGAATACCGCCAATTTTCCTGCGCAGCCACTTGCTTCGTATAGCCGTGTGGTATCGGCATTAAATCGACTCGGGGTATTTGCATCAACATCGCGTAGGCGACTTTCGTAGTCGGTTGCACTGGCTTTGCGGGCAGTGGGCGTGATGTGGTTTTCAAAATTGCCTTGCTCGAGGTTCTGCAAAATCTCATGCGGCGAGTCGCCAAGAGGAATATCAAGGTGATTCACTAACTCGAGTTTACCTTGCTCGGTAACGCGCGCATACAAGGCCAATTCGGTATAGGCCGGCCCGCGCTTCACTAATGCTCCCCCTGAGTTATTGGCGATGCCGCCGATAACAGAGGCACCCAGACAAGAAGAGCCAATGACCGAGTGTGGTGCGCGCCCAAGCGGCTTCAGGCTGGTTTCCAGTTGATGCAGCGTTGTGCCAGGAAAACTCAAAACTTGTTCGCCATTACCTAATATCACCAGGTTATTCATCGCTAAGGTGTTGATCACCATTATGTCGCGATCGTAATCGTTACCGTTTGGGGTAGAACCTTCTGTTAACCCGGTTTTGGCGGCTTGCATGATGATAATGCACTGGTTATCAACGCACACCTGCAAGGTATCCCACAATTGTGTAAGGCTCTGCGGGAATACCACTGCCAGTGCGTTGCCCTGACCCGAGCGCCAGCCTGAACGGTAGTGTTCAGTATGGTCCGCGTCGGTAAGAATATGCTCTTCACGCAATACATGGGAGAGGGCTGTGAGGACAGGGTGGCCGGTCATAACGATAAATCCTTTGGCGGTACAGGCTGAAATACGGTAAATGGGCTATTTAGCTCAGACATTTAGCGTTATATAGTGCCATATTTATTCGCAATAATAACCAAAATGGGCTATATCATCG
>NZ_CFIDRX010000060.1:0-23183 GCF_984433645.1 Marisediminitalea sp. | reverse complement strand
AACTGACTTGTAATCAGTAGGTCGCCAGTTCGATTCCGGCAGTCGGCACCATTTCCCCCTTTTCTCAAATCGTTTTTTCCAATCAGGCGAATCGCCTGTTCAAGATCAACATTCAGCTATTTCTTGCTTGTTTTAACAGGCTTTTATCGTCTACATTGATAGTCATCAACTGATGACGAAAAACAAGGCTGGTGTCTGGAATGTCAACGTTAAAACGCGCTTTTGCGCTGTGTCTGTGTGTATTTAGCCTGATGGGGCTCCAATGGGTAAATGCCATGCAAGGCGTTATGGTTCACAATGTCAAAGCCCGGGCCACGTTTGCCATGGCTACAACCGCTGCGGTGTATTTCACGGTTATGAACCACAGTGACAAAGCGGTTACGCTTACCGGCGTGAGCGTGGATGAATCCATTGCTGCAGATGCCCAGCTTCACACCACGGTAATGGAAGGCGACATGATGAAGATGCGACAAATCACCGATGGCATCGACGTAGCGCCCGGCGCAATGGTTGAATTCAAGTCGGGTAGTTACCATGTCATGCTTATGGGCCTGGTAAAGCCGTTAGTGGAGGGGGCGTCATTTAACCTGACCCTCACCTTTGCAGATCAGCCGTCCATGACTACCACGGTTACTGTTGGCGCGGGCGCTGGTGAGCACTCTCATCACCACCACGAGTAATGCTTTTCGAGGAAACGAATCCAATTGGTCGTTTTCCCTCTATAAACAATGCAATAAATTAACGCTAAGGAGTTAATGATGAGCAAGATTGATATTGGTATTTCAGAAGCCGATCGCGAAGCCATTGCCGGAGGACTGAAAAAAGTACTGGCAGACTCTTACACCCTGTATTTGCAAACCCACAACTTTCACTGGAATGTCACGGGTCCGCAATTCCGCGAATTACACCTGATGTTCGAAGAGCACTACACGGAGCTCGCCGTAGCGGTAGACGATATTGCAGAACGTATTCGTACCATTGGATTTTCTGCACCAGGTACTTATCGGGCTTTCGCAGAGTTAAGTTCGATTGAAGAAGTTGATGGCGTACCGGAAGCGTCTGAGATGGTCCGTTTGCTGACCCATGGTCATGAGCAGGTGGTAAAAACCTGTCGCAGTGTACTGAGTATTGCGCAAGACGCTGACGATGAATCTACCGCGGCGCTGGTCTCAGATCGCATGCGAGTCCACGAAAAAACGGCTTGGATGCTACGCGCTATGGTACAGTAATTAAAATCTGTTAATCGAATAACGAGAAAAACAATAATGAAGCAGCCTATTAAACAGGTTGCAAAACTCACAGCACTGGCCCTGGCCGGTGCTGTTGCGTTTAGCAGCCAAGCGACAGAAGACGTAACCGTTAACGAATTAGCGAGCGGTCTGGACCATCCTTGGGGGATGACTTTTTTGCCCACCGGTGAGGTCTTGATTACCGAGAGAAGTGGCCAGATGCGGGCTTTTCAATTTGGTTCAGGATTGAGTGCGCCATTAAAAGGCGTGCCCAAGGTAGTGGCAAACAACCAGGGTGGCTTACTGGACGTCATTGCTGACCCGGATTTTACCAGCAATCAGACCATTTACTTTTGCTATTCACGTCCAACCGAGGGCGGCAGCAGCTCTTCTGTTGCCAGTGCAACCTACACCGCGGGTGAACTTAAGAATGTGAAAGACATTTTCATTGCTGACTCCGTAGTCGACAACGGCTTTCACTTCGGCTGCCGCCTAGCGTTTGATACAGAAAACGACCTGTATGTTGCGTTAGGTGATCGCTATAAATACATGAAAGAAGCGCAGAACACCGATAACCACTTCGGCAAGATTGTGCGTATAGAAAAAGACGGTAGTGTGCCGAAAGACAACCCCTTTACCGACGGCAAAGCACCCGAGGTATACAGCTATGGCCACCGCAATATTCAGGGCCTGACTGTTCACCCCGATACCGGTGAGGTCTGGGCAATGGAACACGGCCCCAAAGGGGGAGACGAGATCAACCTGATCGAAGCCGGCAACAACTATGGCTGGCCAGTAATCACCTATGGTATTGATTACAATGGCGATATCATTTCTGATAAAACCCATCAGGAAGGCATGGAACAGCCCGTGTTGTACTGGAATCCTTCGATTGCGCCCAGCGGCATGACGTTCTACAAAGGCGACGTATTTAAAGCCTGGCAGGGTGATTTGTTGGTTGGTGCGCTGAAGTTCCGTCATTTACGTCGAATCAGCTTTAACGACAAAGGCGAGCCGGAGTCACAAACGGAATACCTGAAAGATCGCAACGAGCGGATCCGCGATGTTGAAGTCGGCCCGAACGGGTTTATTTATGTGTTAACCGACGAAGACAACGGCAAATTACTGCAAGTGATGCCAAAGCTATAAACTAAAAAAAGCGCGCTACCACAAGGGGTCGCGCGCTTTCTACTATTTCACAACGCTTATATCGACGAACAGGTTACCGCATGGTTACGATAACCTGCTCAAAGTCACTGACGCGCCGGTTTATTCTGAACCTGCGGCAGTCTTAGTCTCTTCGCTGGTGCGATACCGTTCAAACCACGCCAAAATATTGCCTACCTTCTGAATTAATCGGGAAGGCTTGGACGCAATACCATGTGACGCGCCTGGCAAACGCAGCATGGCTGCATCAACCCCCTGGAGCTTCAAGGCCTGATAAAACTGCTCAGATTCACTGATGGGTGTGCGGTAATCCGCTTCACCGGTTAGCAACATGGTCGGGGTCGTCACATTGCCGACCAGCGACAATGGAGAATGCTTCCAAAGGTGCTCAGGAATATCCCAGGGCATACCCGGCATCCAGTACTGGCTGAAATAGGGGTAAGCATCAGCGGTGAGTGCAAAACTCATCCAGTTGATAACCGGCTTAGCGACCACGGCTGCGGCAAAGCGGTCTGTTTTACCAATAGACCAGGCTGTTAGCACACCACCGCCAGAGCCACCGGTAATGAACAGGTTGTTGGTGTCTACGTTGCCTTTTGCAATCACCCCATCAACCACGTCCATCAGGTCGTTGTAATCCTGTGATGGGTAGTTGTGATGAATCAGGTTCGCAAAATCTTCACCGTATGAAGTACTGCCGCGTGGGTTCGACCACACAACAATGTAGCCTTTCGCAGCCATCAGCTGAATTTCGGCGCTGAAGTTAGGGCCATAGGCCGTATGCGGTCCGCCGTGGATTTCCAGAATCAACGGGTAAGACTTGCTGGCATCAAAGCCCGGTGGTAACAGCATCCAGGCTTCAATGGTTTTGCCGTCTACCGATGATTCAACCGTTAATGGCTGGATCTCTGGCATGGTCAGATGCCCAAGCACATCTTCGTTTAAATCAGAAATCGCACTGGTTTTGCCGCGCTTACTGCGAAGATATAAATCTGCAGGTCGGGTACCGGTGGAATAGGTGTAGGCTATCTCGTCATTGTCTGATACCGCAAATTGCCCTGAGGTATAAGGGCGACCAAGTGACTGTCCTGACAAGCTAATATTCAGCGATTCCTCGTCGCCATCCAGTTCGAACAGTGACAGTTTTACTTCACCGTGATCCTGGTAGCTAATATACAGCCCGTCACTGTCGGAAGCCCACTCTACCTGACCAACCTGACGGTCGAGTTTTTCAGTGATGTTCTGCATGTCACCATTAGCCAGCTTCATCACCCAAATATCTGACTGTTGGTGGCTCAGCTTGCGATCGTTCACGTAACGAAAGGCAAGGTATTTACCATCCGGGCTCAGCATGGGGGAAGATTCAGGCCCCGGCATGTCAGTAACCTGCGTTACCTTCGCTGTTTTTACATCAATCTGATAAATGTCGCTGCTCATGACTTCCATGGCGAAGTTATCGCTAGGGTTCATGGAGAAGTACAAATGGCTACCGGCTTTATTCCAGACTATATCGCCATTATTGGGATACGGATTAAACGTTAATTGGCGCGGCGTACCACCTTCAGCAGGCAATACGTAGATTTGTGAAAATCCACTCGGAGCATAGCCTGCGCCGTCAAAGCGGTAATTCATCTTTTCAATATACTTGCCAGATGGGGCCCACTCTGCTTTTGCGGGTTTGGCGGGCATGCCGGTAAACAGCGGCTTTTCCGATGCAGGCGTAAACAGCGTGAAAGCCAAATGTTTACTGTCTGGTGACCATACAACATTGCCCGGCGAGTAGCTGAGGTTCGTCAGTTTGGCTTCATCGCCGGTGTCAAGGTAACGTACGTAAAGTTGCTGACTGCCGTCTCTGTCTGACAGGTAAGCCAGCTTTTTGCCATCCGGTGAGATAACCGGACTTCGTACATTCGCACCTTCAGAGATAAGTGGACGATGCGTGCCTTTTTTCAGATCGTACCGCCAAAGGCTGATATGCGTACGGTCTTGCATAATGTCATTACTGCGTCGCTCGTAGATAACCTGCTTGCCGTCTGGCGTAAATACCGGCGAAGCGGCATATTCCAGCTCGAATATATGTGCATAGTCAAAGTAATTGGAATGCTCAGTTGCTCCCGCCCAGCTTCCCGCGCAAAGCAGTGAAGAGGCCAGCGCCAGGGTTTTAATAGGGTATTTCATATTATTTATTGTCCCGCTTTTCCGTCGTTGTCAGAGAGAGTTTGCCTGTCCAGATATCTTTATACATTACCCAATCGCCCATCAAACTGTAAAAAGGGTAACGAAACGTTGCTGGTTTATTGTGTTCAAACGCGAAGTGACCTAACCAGGCAAAGCCATAGCCCGCTACAGGCAGGCACCACAGCAGCATCCAATGCTGCGTGACAACAGACAATATCAATAAGGCTATTACCAGCGTAGAGCCGATGAAATGCATAAGGCGGCAGCGAGGGTCGCGGTGCTCGTCAAGATAGTAAGGGTAAAATGCCGCAAAGCTAGTAAATGGGCCGTTGGTTTTTTCTGTCATGACTGCCTCGTTGTTATTGTTTTCGTTAGTTTAGGACAAAGCCCAAACTTGTACTTGTTTTTGTGTTCAGGATGCCCTTATTGTTAAACAAAGCAAATTACAGACAAATGAGCAAACAGCAGATGATGTCGAACAATATTGTTGACCTGACCGTCGAGAATTTCCAACAGGTTATTCTGGAAACCTCCAGAGAGAAACTGGTCCTGATTGATTTTTGGGCCGAGTGGTGTGAGCCATGTAAAGATTTGATGCCGATCCTGGAAAAAATCGCCGGCGATTACCCAGACACTTTGCTGTTGGCGAAAGTTGACTGCGAGCGTCAGCAGGAAGTGGCTGCCCAGTTTGGCATTCGCAACTTACCTACCGTGATGGTTGTAAAAGACGCGCAACCCATTGACGGGTTTGCCGGTGTGCAACCCGAGTCAGAAATACGCGCAATGTTGGCGAAATACCTGCCAGCGCCTGAAGATGAATATCTGCAGAAGGCTTCGGAATGCTTGTCTGAAGGTGATTATGCAGGGGCATTTCCGTTTGCCAAGCAAGCCTACGAAATTAACCCGGACAACATCGACAGTAAATACCTGTACATCGATTGTTTGATTGAAACCGGTGCGCTGCCTCCGGCCAAAACCTTACTCGGCGAAATTAAGATGGTCGATCAGGACCAGCGTTATCAAACATTACAGGGCAAAATTGAGCTGGCTGAGCAAGCGGCAGACACACCCGAAATCCGTGCCTTGTTCGAACAGGCCGAAGCAGAACCGGACAATCTGCAGGTGAAAGTCGATTTGGCGGTTGCGCTTTATCAGGTTCAGCGCTCAGAAGAAGCACTGGAATTGTTGTACAGCGTGTTGTTAAAAGACTTTGGGTTTGGGGAAGCGAAGAAGTTTATGCTGGATGTCATTAATGCACTACCGGATGGCGATGCGCTCAAGTCGACCTATCGACGCAAAGTATACAGCCTGATGTACTAAGCTGAACCCTGAGTGCGCTTGCCACTCAGGGTGTGTATCCTTCGCTTTGAAGCCATTTCAGCGCTTCCAGGTAGCTGCTGAAATACTGGCGTTCATACGCCTGCAATGTTGGACTGGAGTCTGTCAATTGTGGATTGGTGCGCTCCAACTGAACGTGCTTAATGTGGTTAGTATCGACTACGTAGGCGGCGCGGCGCAGGCCTTTCTCAATATTTCGGGCGATCCCCTCACGCACTTTCACCTGTGACTCAGGTGTACTCAGTACCCATCGACGACAATCTATAATGGCTGCCCAGTGAACGTTATTAAACTCTTCTGATATCGGCAGCATTTCATCCACCAGCAAGTTCGCCATGGCAAGATCCCAGGCGCCGGTCACATAAACTTCAAGTATATTGTTGGACACTGTCAGGCTAAACTGACCTAAATTAGGAAATAGCATGGCATTTTCAGTTAACAAGTGTACGCTGAGTATAGTGGGAAATGCTGTATTGCAACATAAAAAATTGAAGGAAAACAAAAAATGCCTGAGTGGTTCTGGCCTGCAGTGGCAATGGTCGTGATTCTGGAAGGGCTGGGCCCTTTGTGTTTTCCCAATCGGTGGAAAGCCTATATTCAGGAGCTGAGCAGACTGTCTGCCAGCCAACTGAGGCAGGTTGGTGGGATTACTGTTGCTGCGGGGGCGATCCTGCTTTACTGGTTGACAGCTTAAACGCGTTATCTCATTCTCCTGCAAGCAGTACTTCGGTGTTGTTATTGCTATTAAATGTAAGATATTACTTATTAAATCCCTTCGTGCTGAATATTTGTGCATAAAACAGATGATCAGGGCAGGGTAATTTTGATAGAATCCACGCCTAATTTTTTACACATACTCGACTCATGGCTAAAAATATTGTAGTCCTCGGCACTCAATGGGGTGACGAGGGTAAAGGTAAAGTAGTAGACCTACTCACTGACCGGGCAAAGTATGTTGTGCGCTATCAGGGCGGACACAATGCTGGCCACACCCTGGTAATCGACGGTGAGAAAACCGTTCTGCACTTAATTCCATCTGGTATCCTGCGCGACAACGTAACCTGTATTATCGGTAACGGTGTGGTATTGAGCCCGGATGCACTGATGGCCGAAGTGACTATGCTCGAAGAGCGTGGTGTACCGGTTCGCGATCGCCTGAAAATCAGTGAAGCCTGCCCGCTTATTCTTCCTTATCACATCGCGTTGGATGTGGCGCGTGAAAAAGCGCGTGGCAACAAAGCCATTGGTACCACGGGTCGTGGTATTGGTCCGGCTTACGAAGACAAAGTGTCTCGTCGTGGTCTGCGCGTCGGCGACTTGTTTAACGCGGAAGACTTTGCCGCTAAGCTGAAAGAAGTACTGGATATTCACAACTTCACACTGACTCAGTATTACGGTGAAGAAGCGGTTGATTTCGACAAAACCTTAGCGGATGCACTGGCTGTAGCAGACATTCTGCGTGCCATGGTTGTCGACGTAACTGACGAACTGGACAAAGCGCAAAAAGCCGGTCTGCCAATCATGTTTGAAGGTGCACAAGGTACGTTGTTGGATATCGACCACGGTACATACCCTTATGTAACGTCTTCAAACACCACAGTAGGTGGCGTGGCAACAGGTGCGGGTTTTGGTCCGCTGAACCTCGACTATGTGCTGGGTATCGTTAAGGCTTATACTACTCGCGTTGGCTCTGGCCCGTTCCCAACGGAGCTGGATTGTGCAGTAGGCGAACACCTTGGTGTTAAAGGCCACGAATTTGGCGCGACTACCGGTCGTAAGCGTCGAACTGGTTGGTTTGATGCGGTTGCCATGAAGCGCGCAGTACAAATTAACTCGATCACCGGTTTCTGCTTAACCAAGCTGGACGTACTGGACGGTCTGGAAACCCTGCAAATTTGTGTGGGCTACAAAGACGCTGATGGCAACATCAAAGATGTGCCGCCAATGGCAGCTGATGGCTATGATTTGGTCACGCCAGTGTACGAAGAGATGCCTGGCTGGAGCGAAACCACGTTTGGCGTAACCGACTACGAGAAACTGCCTCAGGCCGCGAAGAACTACATCGCACGCCTTGAAGCGCTGACCGGTGTGCCGGTAGACATTATCTCTACAGGGCCGGACCGTAACGAAACTATCGTTATGCGTCACCCATACGACGCCTGAGTCGTACACAGTCTCTGAGTTTAAAGGCCCCGTTCATCGGGGCTTTTTTATGCCTGTAATACCATCATTACCCAACGCTTCTGTGGCGAAAACTAATCTTCTATGCGGATTGGTGGTAATTAGTGTTACGATAGGTCGGTCCAGTTACGGTGGAGTGGATTTCAGATGTCGCAAACTCATTCAATCGCACACACGTTTGAGCGGTTACAGCAAACATTTCAGCTCGGCAAAACACGTACTTATGCGTGGCGAAAAGCGCAGCTGGATGCGTTACTGCGCCTGCTCACAGAAAACGAAAAAGCACTGTGTGAAGCGCTTTCAGAAGATTTGGGTAAAAGCCAAACTGAGGCCTGGACCACTGAAGTCGGCTTCCTGCTCAGCGACATCAAACATACTAAAAAGCATTTAAAGCAATGGATGAAGCCGTCCCGCGTGAGTACGCCAATCGTTGCTCAGCCTGGTCGCAGCTTTATCCAGCCTGAGCCCTTGGGCACGGTATTAATAATTGGTGCCTGGAATTATCCCATACAACTTACCTTGGCTCCGTATGTTGCGGCGCTGGCGGCAGGGAACTGCGCACTCTTAAAACCTTCCGAGTTGTCGCCGGCAAGTTCAGCGCTCATGGCCACTTTGATCCCGCGTTACCTTGATGGCGATGCGATTTCTGTCGTCGAAGGCGGTAAAGATGAAGCGGCTGCATTACTGGAATTACCTTTCGATCATATTTTCTATACCGGTGGCGACCGAGTCGGCAAAATCGTCATGCAGGCCGCAGCTAAACACCTGACCCCGGTAACACTGGAACTTGGCGGTAAGAGCCCGTGTATTATCGACAGCGACACCGATCTGGCCACCAGTGCCCGACGTGTCGTGTGGGGCAAGTGGACCAATGCTGGCCAAACGTGTATTGCGCCGGACTATTTGCTGGTTGAGCGCAGTGTAACAAAGGCATTTCTCACACTGCTGGAGCAGGAAATCAACCGGCAGTATGGCGCACAACCCCTTACCAGCCCGGATTACGGACGCGTTGTTAACCGGACCCATTTTGACCGCATCCGTGGATACATGCAGCAACAGGACGTTGTTATTGGCGGGCAGGTAGACGAGGCCGCCTTGCGTATTGCACCCACCGTTGTACTCAACCCGGATATTGACAGTCCGGTAATGCAGGAAGAGATTTTTGGCCCGGTGATGCCATTGCTTGAAGTGAGCAGTGTCCAGGAAGCCTTTGATTTTGTGAAGCGCAGACCCAAGCCTCTGGCTGGTTATTTGTTTAGTCAGCGCCAGTCAGTGCAGCAGCAAATGATTGACGAAGTCAGTGCAGGCAGTGTGTGCATTAATGACGTAATGATGTTCATGGCAAACCCGGAACTGCCATTCGGCGGAACCGGCTACAGCGGCATGGGGCGGTATCACGGTAAGTTTGGATTCGATACGTTCTCACATCAAAAAAGCGTTATGAAGCGCAGCTTCTGGTTTGATGCAGCCATTCGTTACGCACCCTCCAGTGCACGAAAACGCTATCTGTTGAAAAAACTGCTTTAGCAACGGGGCTTAATCACTGAAAAGCCGCCTTGCCTACGCGAAACGGCTAACCACCTCAAACTATCTTACTGCGCTTTGCGTTTCGTGCTTTATTTCTTAATATGGTTCGCACTTGGCAGTAATTTGCTGCTTACGCGAAGACATGTAGTAATTTTTATTCGTCGATTTAAGGTTTAGTCATGACGCAACCGTTTCACCTAGCCATACCTGTAGATGATTTAGACAAAGCCCGGGCGTTTTATGGCGACTTGTTGGGCTTTAAGCAAGGCCGCAGCGATACCCAATGGATTGACTGGGATATGTATGGACATCAGTTAGTCACGCATTGCGTTAAGCGTATGCCAACGCCTCCTGAGTACAATAGCGTGGATGGGCACAATGTACCTGTACCGCACTTTGGTGTCGTACTTACTATGGCTGACTGGCAACAGTTAGCCGACCGATTGGTTGCCGCGAAGGTAGAGTTTGTGATTGAGCCTTATATCCGCTTCAAAGGTCAGGCTGGGGAGCAGGCCACATTGTTTTTTAAGGACCCGGCTGGGAATGCACTTGAATTCAAGGCATTCAAAGACATGGGGCAGCTATTTGCGGTAGATTAAAAAATACACAAATTGATGCTGGCCTTTTTTGCTAACTTATTGTTAGTATGGGTATATTGTAGTTCGATGCTGTAAAGCTCGTGTAGTCTTGATAACGGGAAAGAGATAAATGGAGTTTATCCAAAAGAAGCGCGGCGTAAAACAAACGTTTACGCTCAGGGACGACCATTTCAATTTTGCTTACGAAGATAAATCCGGTTCCGGGGATATAGATCTCAACTATGTCGATTTACCGCAAAAGTCCTCGGTATCCATTGAGCAGAACGAGTGGTTACGCAATGTCGGCTTGCTTTGGATTGCATTGGGCGTAGCGCAAATAGGCTGGGCGATTTTTAATGACCTGAGCCTGTCTGGAAAGGGGTTCTGGTTGATGGTGGGCATGGCCTGCGTATTATGGGCCCACTTTTCTAAAACCCGCTATTCGGTATTCAGAACAGAGCGTGGTAACGTGCTGGTAATGCAAAATAAGCAACACCAACAGATTGTTGAAACACTGCATGCCCGCCGCAAAGCGCAGTTGCTGGACTGGTATGGTGAGGTTAATCCTGACAACGAATTGGAAAATGAAATTAGAAAGTTCCAGTGGCTGGTGGAACAAGACGTCATGACCCAGGCGGAGTCAGAGCAGAAGATTGCCCAGGCGCAATTACTGCACAACAGTCAGTATGAATCGACAGAAACTAAATTGAATTAACAATGTCCAACTAACTTGATCGCCACTAATAATAAAAATAAAGGAGCGAAGACATGCGTGAAGAGCTTATATCTGATGGTCATCGGGGACGTTCCCGTTCCCTCACAAAGGTGCTGGTTGACTGGTTATTCTGGGGTGTGTGTTATGCCGTAGGCTGGCCCGTCTGTAAGGTCTTCACTCTTGGGTTTTACCCACAATCCAAATCTCACGAACGCGCTATTTTCAGCCAGCGCCGGGCTCATACCGGATTTACCTGTGCCATGATCGGCCTGGGGATTATCATTGCTGCAGCCGGCTTTTATACTGGCTATCTGCCCCCGTTAACGCTTAAATAACCCTCTCGTTTTTTAAAGGAATAATGCGGCATGCCAGGTGAGGCAAACCGCAAAACCCACTGCTGCCAGCTTACTGTACCATACAGAATGCGTTCAGCTTGTTGCCGTCCAAATCGCGAAAATAGCCGGCGTAAAAGCCTCTCTCTGCATCTTCTGGCCTGAAGCCTGGCGCACCTTCACAGGTGCCACCCAGCGCTAGGGCTTTTTGGTAAAAGGCGTTCACCTGTTCTGGTGTGTCCAGCGCAAAGGCCGCCATATTGCCATTGCCTGCGCTTGCGGGCGCTTTGTTAAATGGCAGGGTGACGCCAAACGAGACTTCCCCTTGGTTTCGCGCCCAGGCAATAAAGTAATTGTCCTGTTCCATAAAACGCTCAGCGCCAATCGTACCAAGTAGCGCGTCGTAGTATGCGCCTGCTCGTGCCAAATCAGCTGTGCCTACCAGTATATAACCAATCATCTTCGTCTCCTTTGTGGTTGTTGGTTAACAGACGCTTTCATAGTATTCGTTGACTCCTGACAGTAAGTGTCAGTAGAGTTTTTCTATTCTTGGATCTCCCTGAACAACGGACGACAAACACATGCGAAAGGCGGAAAGACTCAACGAAATTGTGCATCACCTGAGAAGGATGCATCAGGCTGTCACTGCCGACACCCTGGCAGCATTATTTGAGGTCAGCCCGCGAACTATTTATCGGGATATTCAGGATTTAATGGACAGCGGCATTCCCATCACTGGTGAGGCGGGGGTTGGGTATGTAATTGATAAACAGTACCACTTGCCGCCAATTATGTTTGATGCCGATGAAATAGAAGCCATAGCACTGGGCATTGGTATGGTAAGTAACTGGACGGACGCTGCCTTTGCCCGCAAAGCGAAAAGTGCATATGAGAAAATACAGGCAACGCTCACTGCGCCTATGATCCACGAGCTTACCCAAATCAGCACGTTTTCAGCACCTAGTCGCTATAAAATTCCCTGGAAAGTGAATTTTACCGAGGTGCGCGAATGTATCAGGCGAAAGCAATTTGTCACATTCAGTTATCTGGACCTGAGTGACCAGCTTACCGAGCGGACAATTCGCCCTTTGGCTCTGATTTCGTTTAGCCCAATCTGGCTGTTGGCCGGGTGGTGTGAAATGCGTCAGAACTTCAGGAATTTCCGGCTGGATCGGATTTCGGACTTTTCCGCATCGCCACAACGGTTTCGGGATGAAAAGGGCAAGGCGCTGTCGGATTACTTAAAAGAGCAGGACGAGTGCGTTTAATGAGGGAGCTGCTTGTCGCAAAACTCCCTCAACTGACTGTGTTATTGGGTGTTGCGAACAATGGCCTTACCGCGGCCGTTTTTCTCTGAAGCAGCAGACAGCTTGCCGTTTTCATTGAGAATAAGGTGCAGGTCACCAAAGCGGCGGTCGTCGATGGTATAGCCCATGGCTTCTAACGCCGTCAGTGTGGCTTTGTTAAACCCATCGTGTACGCGGATTGTGTCTTTGGGCCACAACTGATGGTGGAAACGCGGGCTGTTCACCGCCTCTTCTGCCGTCATGCCGTACAGCAGCGTGTTAAAAATCGACAGTGTCACAGAAGAAATAATCGTGGTGCCGCCTGGTGACCCGGTAACCAGCTTCACGCTGTCGTCCTCAAGCACAATTGTAGGCGTCATGGAAGACAGCATACGCTTGTAGGGTTCAATGGCATTGGCTTCGCCACCGATTGCACCAAAGAAATTTGGCACGCCGGGTTTAGCACTGAAATCATCCATTTCGTCGTTCAGCAGGAAGCCCGCCCCTTCTGCAACCACACCTGCCCCAAAACTCAGGTTAATGGTGGTGGTGTTGGAAACGGCATTGCCCCACTTGTCGACGATAGAGAAGTGAGTGGTGTCTTCACTTTCATGCAAGCCGGGTGCAATACCTTCTGTGGGGGAAATGGCTGTCAGGTTAATGTCTTTTGCTCTGCTTTCGATATAGGCAGGCTGTATAAGTTCACTTTGCGGGACATCAAAGAAATCCGGGTCACCCAAATACTCGGCACGATCTGCAAATACACGTTTTCCTGCTTCCGAAACCATATGCAGGTAAGGTGCAGAATTGTGCGCAGGCATAATATTGGTCTTTAGCACCGTATCAACCATACCCAGCCACTGTGCTACCGCTATCCCCCCTGAACTTGGCGGTGGAGCCGTAACCACTTTGTAACCACGCCAATCGAATGCCAGTGGCGTGCGCCATTTTGCGTGGTAGTTGGCAAGGTCATCGTGGGTCATCAGGCCATTGGTTTTTTGCATGTAGGCAACGATAGCGTCAGCAGTGTCACCTTTGTAGAAGCCATCAGGTCCCTGGTCGCGAATACGCGCCAGCGTTGCCGCCAATTCAGGTTGTGTAAATAAGACGTCTGCTTCCGTGGCTGCGCCAAAATAGTGTTCGAAGTTGCTGTCACGTTCATTGTCACGCAGGCGTTTAATATACCGGCTAACACGTCCGGCTAATTTCGGGGGAACATGAAAGCCGTCTTTGGCCAGTGTTACCGCGGGCTGAACCAGTCTTGCCCAGGGCAGTTTGCCGTATTTTTGGTGTGCTTCCCACATTCCTGCAACGGTGCCGGGAATACCAGAGGCTTTCGCGCCAAACAAAGAGTCGGTAGGGTGAACATTGCCGTCTTCGTCCAGGTACATATCGCGAGATGCGGCTTCTGGTGCCATTTCTCGGTAGTCCAGAAAGTCAGGCTGACCGTCGATGTAGATAGTCATAAAGCCGCCGCCGCCGATGTTGCCGGCTTCCGGGTAGGTGACCGCCAGCGTAAATTGCGCAGCAATGGCGGCATCAACCGCATTGCCGCCTTGTTCCAGCACGTCTATGGCAACCTGGGCGCCGAACTTGTCGGGCATGGCTACTGCGTAATCGGATGTGGTTTGTTCTGTAGGTTGGTTTGAACAGGCGACTAAGCCAAGCAGCCCTAATGTAATTAGTAAAATGCGCATTGTTATCCCACCATTATAATACTTGTGATCAGGTAAGCGATGAGTGTTAACCCGCCGCCAACCAGGGCGTAGGGCAGTTGAGTTCTAACGTGTTCAAGTAAATCACAGCCGGAAGCGATGGATGAAACTGCTGTTGTATCTGATATGGGTGAGCAATGGTCACCAAATACCCCGCCACCCAGAATAGCACCAATGACCAGTGAAGGGGGGAGTCCCAGTTGTTGAATGAGCGGCACCCCAATGGGGATCAGAATAGCAAAGGTGCCCCAGGACGTCCCCGTAGTGAATGACATGATCGCTCCGGCGATAAACAGCATGGGCACCACGAGAACAACAGGTAAGTACTCACCAACCAGTCCGGCTACGAAAACCCCGGTGCCGAGTACTTTCAGGCTGCTGCCCAATGTAAGTGAAAGCAGTACAATCGTGACCAGCGGCAGAATTTCCCCCATGCCTTTGAAGCCGGTTTCTACCGCTTCGTGATGGGTAAATCGCTTGCCAAAAACCAGCATGAGATAGGCGACAGCCGTTGCCAGAATAGTGGCGTACAGCACGGATTTACTGCCACTGCCCTGTGCAAGTACACCGTTACCGGTCCACAGCATAAAGCCCACCATACTGACTACCATGGTCACAATAGGCACAACCATATAGCTTGCCTTGGTGGCTGGCGCCGCCTCTAGTGACTGCTGGTTGCTGCTAAGCTGTTGCTCAGCTTTTGCCATTGGACCGTGAACTTTGTCGGCAAAGACCGTGTACGCCGCAATCGCCAAGGCAATAATAGCGTAGAAATTAAAGGGTACAGAGCCCCACAGAATACTGGCCGACGATTCAGGTAAATCATAAGTGTCCAGCATGCCCAGCACAAAGGCACCCCAGCCGTTTAACAGAATGAGAATACACACAGGCGCACTGGTGCTGTCGATGAGATAAGCCAGCCGTGCCCGGCTCATGCCAAACTTGTCGAACAGACCCCGGGCAAAAATACCCGCAGTCAGCACGCTAAGGTTCGATTCGATGAATACCACAATACCGGTCGCCATGGTTAATCCGCCTACCTGACGACGACTGCGGGCAACGCCGCGCTGGGTGAGCCAGTTAACAGTTGCGGTGACGCCACCGGACTCGCGAATATAAGCCAGTAACGCGCCGACCAGTACACTGAACAGCAGTATGCGGGTATTTCCCGCACTGGTGGCAACATCGACAACCCGTTCAATAGAGGTAATGGGAGCCAGTAATAGGAGCCCGTCTGCGGAAGTAAGAAGAATAAGCGCTTCAGCGCATAATACCGCCATGAGCAGCGCCATAATGACTTCTTTCTTCCAGAAAACAATCAATATCGCAACCAGCGGTGGAATAATGGAAACCCATTCCATAGTGTAAAGCCCTGTTGTTGTTCTTTTAGCGTGGCATTAATGCCTGGGATCAGCGGTTGAGGACCGCCTCGTAAACCAGCGATACAATACTGCCATATTTACCGGTTTCAAAGGTTTTCCCGGTAAATTGCAGATTGCCGTCGTCGTCTTCCACAATGGGCGAATGTCGGGCGTTGGTCAATAGGATGACGGCCAAATCCAGAGCAGGGTCGATTACTGTCGCCGTGCCTGTCCATCCGGTATGGCCAAAAGCCTGTTCGCTGGCATATGGCCCAAAGTGCCAGCGGTTCTGGCCATTCGCGGCGCGACGCCACCCCAACCCGTAACTCCAAAAGCGGTTATCTGGCTTAATAAACGCATTGAGAACGCTGTTTTCAAATAACTGAACATTGCCGTAGCCACCGCCGTTTAACAGCAGTTGTGTCATCACGGCCAGATCATCCGCTGTAGAAAACAGCCCGGCATGGCCAGCTACACCTTGCATGGCATGGAATGCTTTTTCATCGTGTACTTCACCTTGCAAGGTGTAGGTGCGAATGTTGGGGAAGTCGAGCCGGCCGCCACGCGTATTGCCCATCAGTTCTGTAGCAGCGAATTCATCGTACTGGTGGCCTTTAAGCAACGGATTGAAACGCGTGTGGGTCAAACCCAGTGGGGTATACAGTTGTTCTTCGCAAAACTGGTCGAGAGGCATGCCGGTGATGCGCTCAACTAACAACCCAAGCAGCATAAAATTGGTGTCGCTATAGGCCGTGGTGAGCCCATTGCCGATGTTGAACGGCACCTGCGTAATCAATAACTCGGATGTGCGCTGTTTGTCCTGAGAGTAGAATGCCGGGCCCAGTGGATTGTCTGGTTTATGGAACGGGATCTCCGGGGCATATCCGGATTTGTGTGAAAGTAAGTCGCTCACTCTGCGGGCTTCACGTCCATCACCCTGGTATTCTGGCAGGTAATACTGGATGGGTTTGGTTACATCGAGCTGGCCGGTTTCAACCAACCGCATAAGCGCGAAGGTCGTTGCAAACATTTTGGTATTAGACGCCAGGTCAAAGCCGGTGTTGGTTTGCATTGGCTGAGGCAAGGCCAAAGGCTGACCCGTTGCATCATAGCGCCTGGCAAACCCGTAGGCGCTTCGTTTAATGATGGCGCCATCTTTAACTACCAGCAGGACCGCACCGGGAAAGCCTGCTTCTACTTCCTGATTAATCAGGGTATCTACCGCACTGAATTGTTGTTGGTACTTGGCCGTGTCATCTTTGAGCGTAGGGAAAGGTACCGTTACTCGCAGTTCAGCGGTACTGGGCTCAACCTGACTCACAGACAGCGTATTCATGCCATTACGGGTTCGCCGGGCCAGTGAGTAATGGTAGGGGGCGCCCGGTAAAAAAGGCTGGTCCAGCGTCAGGGTCTCACCATTGACATTAATCTCGGCGCGGGTGGGTTCTGTTGCTTCGACAATCAACTCCCCACGCCCCTGATAACTTTTAAAAGCAAATCGGTCAGTCACAAAGGCGCGCTTGGTTGGCTCTGTATCCGGAACAAGGGTATCGATTTGGCCGTGTTTCGGCTCGTATACCTGGGCTTCAGACGGTTGGAGTTCCTTGTCATAACGGGCCAGGAGATTTTCTGCGCTGGCTGGAAAATACTTCTCCAGCAGGGCGAATAAGGCCGCCGCGGTGCGGCTGTCAGGCTCGCCCGTGACATGCCAGGGTAAAAAGTGCATTTGAAAAGCCGATACGGCATTCAGTGTGCTGCTGTCTCTAATGCCCGTTTCGACCACACCGTAACCATAGGCGCGGAATGCAGCCTGAATAAGTCCGACCGAAGCCGGCTGTTCGTTAAATTGCTTCCAGTAGTGGGCCAGCGTGTCGTTGTCGTACCAGGCGCCAATGCCTTGTTGATAAAGCTGGTACCAGGGGAAGCGCGGGCCGGGATCATTTTTTCTGTCGAAGGCAATATCAGAGTGCCCTACAACGGCGGTAGGGTGAATGTCGGGGTTGCGCGCCAGGATGTCTTTTGCCAGTTCAATGACCACTTCAATCTGTTTGGGGTCATAGTCGGGGAAAAGGCAAAGGCGATTATTGCCATGCTCAGCCAACGAGGGGCCTAGCTGACCATCACGCTCGCAAGTAGGTACATTAACAATTTCAATACCAATGGAATGGTCGTTCAGACCAGTACGGCCCTGCCAGTAACTCTTGCCAGCATGCCACGCTCGCTTGTTTTCATCGACCAGTTGAATGACACGGGGATTACCTACCGGATCTGACGGGTCGTTTGATTCAGGTACCAGGTAATGTGCGCTTAGGCCACCTTCTTTCACCAGTGCGTCAACCGACTTTGCGTAATCGATGGCAGTAAAGTGGATAACCAGAGACTTCACCCTTTCGCCGTAGTTACTGGACGGCATTTGAATAACGTTACGGCTGCTACAACTGATAACCAGCAAAGCGCAGAAAATTAACGTTAACGAGTGGCGTAATGCACGCATAAGCAGGGAGCATCCTAGGTAAGTGGTCAGTATTTACCCCAAATTAGCAATACCGAAACCGAAAGTAAATAATAAAATATTCCAAATTAGACCCAAGCTGTGTTTCTCGTTAGGCATGAGGCGTCCTCCTGATTATGTCTCATTTATTTGGCAGTTTGGCGCGTGCATAGTTGACGCAGGTTAATTGAGCTCAGGTTGTTTTTCACCGATGTTTTTGGTCGGAAATGGCGATTGTTGGAATAATTTATTTTTTAGTGTGAATCGGGTAAGCTGCATGAATAATGAAACTGCCATTCGGAAAGCGGGTATGATGTTGCGAGGATTTTATGGGGTATTGGGAGTACTGGCTATGCTGAGCGTAACGGCGAGTTGTTCGTCATCCAGTGAGTCCACGTTATGGCTGGGTCAAAAGCTCATGCTGGATTTGCGCTATTACTGCGAAGACGGCACAGACGAGAAACACTGTAAGACACCGGTAACCGCCTTGTCGCCAGAACTGGAGGCTGTCATCCGCGAGGGCAAAATCGGTGGCGTTATTCTGTTTGCAGAAAACCTGGAAGAGACCGGGCAAGTGGTCCGGCTGAATTATCAGTTGCAAACTATCGCGAAAGAGGCCGGTTTGCCGCCACTGTTTGTGGCGATTGACCAGGAAGGTGGCAGAGTGGCGAGATTGCCCGACGCTGTAGCTACCCGGTTTGTAGGCAACATGGCAATTGGCGCAACGTATCCCACCCACGGCACCGCTTTCTCGTCGAGTGTGAACGCGGGTATTGCAAAATCTATTCGATTATTAGGCTTTAACGTCAATTTTGCCCCCACAGTCGATGTTAATCTCAATGCAGACAACCCGGTTATTAACGTTCGTTCCTATAGCGAGTCGCCTGAGCAGGTGGCTGAAATGGGCGCGGCAGCGGTATCAGCTTTACAACAGCATGGCGTAATGAGTGCGCTCAAGCATTTCCCGGGTCATGGCGATACTCATGTAGACAGCCACACCGGCCTGCCAAAGGTTGAACACGACGCAGCGACCATTAATGCTGTGGATCTATTGCCATTTAAGCATGCCATTGAGCAAGCGGACTACCCGGCCATGATCATGACTGCGCATATTCAGTATCCCGCGTTGGATGACACAACATTCATTACCCGCGACGGCGAGCAAAAAGTGTTACCCGCTACGTTGTCGAAGAAAATCCTGACCGGCCTGCTACGCGAAGACATGGGCTACAACGGCCTCATTGTGACTGACGCCCTGGATATGGCCGGTATCGCTCAATATGTTGATCATCGCGATGCGGTAATCAAAACCTTCAATGCGGGGGCCGATATTGCGTTAATGCCATTCGCTATCCGTAACCCTGAGGGGATTAAGCAATTTCGCGCTTTGTATAAACAGTGGATTCAGGCCCGTGAACACGGCGAGTTGAATGCGGCAGAGATGGATGCATCGCTGCAGCGTATTCTGGCAGCGAAACAAGCGTATAAGCTCGATGACTTTATTGCCCGGCCACTTACTCAGCGTCTGGAAGAGGCGACGGCGGCACTGCCGATGGCTGACAATCAGCAATTGGAGCGTGAGTTGGCAGAAGCGGCACTGACCAAGGTCTTCGATAACGGCGTACTGCCGCTGAAGGGTAAACACTTCGCTCTGGTCATGCCCGACGAAGCGCGTTGCGACGCGCTGTCGAATGCGCTCAAACAGTACGGTAAAGGCATAACGACGGTGTGTATGTCACTCAATCGTATCGCCACTCAACCTGATTTATCGCCGTTACTCAGCGCTGATGCACTGATAATTGGTGATATCACGCCGCAGCACAGTATGGCTGAAATGGGTGGCATGGACGACTTAGCCAGTTGGAGAGCAAGGCCCGACAAAGCCGCAATAGATCGCTGGGTGAAGAGCCTGACCGAACAGGCAAAAGCGAACCAGGTTAAAACAGTGATGGTTGCCCTGCGCACACCCTATATGTTGAGTGAATACCGCAATGTCGTCGATGCCGGCGTTGCCACCTTTGGCTACAACGTCACAATCAGTCAAAAGCCCAAAGGCGAGGTTGCTGAAGGCGCGGTCTTTTCCGCACTGGCAGCGGGCTTGTTAGGGCACATCCCCATGCCTGGTCAATCACCGGTTACCATTGAATGACACACCGTGTTCAGGCACTTGATGCGCTGCGAGGGCTGGCTATTTTTGCCATGTTACTGGTGAATAATCCCGGCTCCTGGCAGCACGTTTATGCGCCTTTGCTTCATGCTGATTGGCATGGTCTGACACCTACCGACCTGGTATTCCCCGGCTTCATCTTTGTCATGGGCGTTACCCTCGCGATTCAATTGCCCAAAGCACTCGCCGCATCAGGCAGTAAGCGGGTGTGCCTGACAGCGTTGAAACGAGGTGCAACCCTCGTGCTGCTCGGCTGGTTCCTGTACTTGTTCTGGTTTAATTTCGCAGTACCCGATTACGACTGGATCAATGATCGCTTGGCAACCCTGCGCTATCTGGGTGTGTTGCAGCGACTGGGAATAGTTTATCTGCTTACCGTGCTGCTAATGTGCGCAACCCCACCGCGACGGTACTTTACCGTTGCCATCGGGCTATTAGTCGCCTACTGGCTGCTTATGCGTTTTGTGCCTTATAGTGCTGCGGATGGACAAACGTATCAGGGGTTATGGTTGCACGGTAATAGTCTGGCTGCGTACCTTGACAACCTGATACTGGGCGCATCGCATCTTTATTATGCCGATGCCAGCCCTTTTGCTTTTGATCCGGAAGGGTTGTTGTCGACCATACCGGCGGTGAGCAGTTGCTTGTTGGGCGTAGTTGCAGGTCGCTACTTAATTACAGACAAACGCGCCACAGTGCAAACTTTGATTGTAGCGCTTGCTGGCATTGTAATAGGGGTTGCTTTGTCCGCCTGGGTTCCTGTGAACAAGGCATTGTGGACGCCTACATTTGTGTTGGTAACCAGCGGTATTATGGTGTGTGTGTTATGGGCCTTTATGGCCCTGGATACCCGTTTTTCATTGTTCAAACCCGGACATCCTTTATTGGTGGCGGGCACTAACAGCATTGCGCTGTACATGATTGCAGGCGTGTTGGCCCGTTTGCTGTTAATGATTCGCGTTGACGGTGTGACTGTGAAGTATTGGCTCTATCAACCTATCACCCAATTCATCGGTGATCCCAAACTGGCCTCATTGTGTTTTGCGCTGCTTTTCTGCTTAATTTGTTATTTGCCGCTATTATGGATGTATCGGCGCGGCATTTTTTGGCGGGTGTAATACACTTCCTGTCAACAGGTGCCGAATCAACCTTGCGATACTGTGCTGGTTTGTCCACCTGACCATCAGGTCAAGGGCAAAATAAGTGAAGAAGGTGGGGATGGGCCATTGAAAGTAAAAGGATTTCAAAATGATAGCCAACCGCTTAAGGTACATACTGAGTACGACCTGGCTTTTGCTGGCCGTTGCCGGAGGCGCGCAGGGTGAAACCTTGTACCTTGCTATGTCTGAAGACTGGAAGCCTTATGTATATGTTGATGCAGCAGGCAATGTGGCAGGCGAAGACTATGCGTTGTTGCATCGGACACTTTCAAGTCTGGGGCATGAACTTCTGGCGGTTGACCTGCCCGAACAACGGATGGGCCGGGATATCTCTCGTGGCCATGTAGACGTTACGCTGGGCGCGGTATCGACTCCACAACGCCGCGAACAAAACCTTTTCTCCATTCCATATCGACTTGAAACCATTGTGTTTGCTTACCTGGGGTCTGAACATCCTGACTGGCATGAACAGGATCTTGAGCAAATATTGCAGCAAGGCGGCCTGGTTGCTGTAAACAACAGCGGCTGGTTTGGTGAATGGTTCCGGTATCATGTACGTGAGACGTATCCGTCTCAGCTTGTCCATGCTGAAGGTACCCTTCGCAGAATGCAGTTGCTGAAGCTGGGCAGAGTGTCGGCGGTGGTAGGTGATATCAACGTCATTCAGGCTGCCGGACAGGAATTAGGGGTAACCGACCTGCACATCAGTGATGCGATCATTAATCAAACTCCGGTGCATTTTATGTTTAGTCGGCAGCGTGTGGATGCTGACTTTATGCAACGCTTTAATACCGCACTCAAACACCAACTCGACGAGAATGTAAAACTTCAGTAAAGACCTGAATTAACGGACCTCAGCACTGCCAAACTGTTATCTGGTATTTTTGGAGTAAATCGTTGTGGACCGTCAACCACCCGTTAAATTAAACCATACAGTGCAGCGTCGCCGTGTCATTCGTTCTTTGCTGGGCGCAGCCCTGGCAACGCCCGTTTTTGGGCTTATTGGATGCGGAGGGTCTGGTACAACGGCCACTTCAGCCGCATCTTCTTCCTCATCTTCCTCCTCGGGTACGGGGAGTTCTGCCGGCAGCAGCGGGTCTTCGTCGGGGAGCAGCACGGCGAACAGCGGTGTGACGACTACCACAGACTGGGCCACAGGCGGGACGTCTTCCATTACAGAGAATTTCCCGGATGACAGCTTGTTTGAGAACAGCAGCACCTGCTCGGTTGAGTTAACTGAAGCGCTGACCGAGGGGCCTTGTTATTTCGACAGCGAGTACCGCGACGACATATCAGAAGGGCAAACCGGTTTGCCGATGATGCTGTGTTTACAGCTGGTGGACGCAAATTGTAATCCGCTCTCTGGCTATGAAATCGAAGTATGGCATTGCGACGTTGAAGGCATTTATTCCGGTGATACCAGCGACAGCAGTGATGCGAATGGTTTTAGCTCTGGATTTTGTACCGGAAATGACCAGGCAGCCTTAGCGGCAAAATGGTTTCGCGGCATTAAAGTCACGGACAGTGCAGGACGAGTGGATTTCGCGTCGTGTTTCCCAGGCTGGTATTCCAGCCGCGTTATTCATATTCACTTCAGGGTGAAGAACAATAATAACGACGAAGTGATTTCGCAATTTGCCTTCAGCGACGAGTTTGTGGATGCTATCTGCACGTCACACAGCGATTACGCTGCACGCGGGGAGCCGGATACACACCTGTCGGGCGACACCGTCTTTCGCAGCAGCGACGACGATTACC
>NZ_CFIDRX010000059.1:0-23399 GCF_984433645.1 Marisediminitalea sp. | reverse complement strand
TATCTAACGCGTACCCTAATTCAAAAGTTGTTTCCATTATGCTTATCTCCGCAAAATTCTCGTAGACGGCGCTTACAGGGCGTCTGAGTCTGTTTCGCCAGTACGAATCCGAACGGCACCTTCAAGGTCGTAAACAAATACCTTGCCATCGCCGATTTTACCGGTCTTCGCTGCGCCAACGATCGCTTCTACCAGACGATCTACCTGGTCATCCTGTACCGCAATTTCCAGTTTTACCTTTGGCAGGAAATCGACCTGATATTCCGCTCCGCGGTATAATTCAGTGTGTCCTTTTTGACGTCCGAAACCTTTCACTTCGGTCACGGTTAACCCGTCGATACCGATTTCTGAAATGGCTTCACGAACATCATCCAGCTTGAAAGGCTTGATGATTGCTGTGACTAGTTTCATGTGTTGCTCCCAAATGTTGGATTGCTTTGCAATATTGATTGTTGTGCAAGAGCTAATAAGACAAGTCCTATGCCACAAATTTTAATTATTAAAAATCAATAACTAACGTCAAAATGACACAGAAACTTACGCTTTTTTTGCACCATTTGAAAGCAAGCAGCCAGAATTGCACCATTTTAGTGCTATGGATTTTCATCCCTCTATTCACACCATTTATCGCAGGGAACTATCGCACACTTAACAGGTCGAATTGCCCATGCAAATCATCGATATATCTCTGGTTGACGACAGCCCGGGCCCTTCCCCAAGGCCAGTTGCACAGTCCAAGGCACTGTGGGGGATCCTGTTGCTTTCAGTTCTGGTACATGCGGCAATTATCTGTTCGCTGTCGTGGACAACGCCTGTTCCACCAGAAGTTTCAGAGCCAACCATAAAGGCAGTACTCATTCGTTTACCTCCGGCTCCGCCCGAGACAGCGCCTCTAGAGCCCGAACCTGTATTGCCTGATGTCGAGCCCAAAAACGAAGTTCCTGTCACGACAACCGAAGTTGCGCCAGAGCCAATCGCACCGGCTGAGCCAACGCCGGCCCCTGACGTCTCAGAACCTCCGGTCGAGCCCGATACACAGCCCGACGCTCAGCCACCTGCAGAACAGCCTGCTAACGGGGAAATCCTGACACAGTCTGTAGACAGCCCGGCTCCTGCCAGTCGCAGTATTCGTCAATCGATTGGTCAGTCGCTGCAACAACAACAGATGCAAATGCAGCAAGACATGGCTGAAGCCGCTGCACGCGCTTACCGGCAACAGAAAAACTCACCGGACCTTCGTATAGGAGAATACGATCCCAAACCAGAGCCGACACCAGGCGAACATCAGATTAATTGTGACAAAGGCGTGAATAGTTCGCTGGCAGTAGTTGCAGGACTATTCGGTGGCAATGTAAAGTGCACCCAACGAAACGACTTTCAGCAGTTTATTGATAAGCGGCTGAATAAAACCCATCTCGACAAGGACAACTAAACGTGGCTGCAGCAAACTTACTTGCCTTACTGGACGACATCGCCACCATGCTCGACGACATCGCAGTGATGTCAAAAATGGCCGCTAAAAAGACAGCCGGCGTGCTAGGCGACGATTTAGCCCTAAACGCCAACCAGGTGCAGGGGGTAAAGCCAGATCGCGAAATCCCGGTCGTCATGGCCGTTGCCAAGGGCTCGTTCATCAACAAATTAATACTGGTGCCCGCAGCATTGTTAATTAGCGCATTTGTACCTGTGCTTATTACCGTATTGCTGGTGATTGGCGGATTGTATTTGTGCTTTGAAGGTGCAGAAAAGTTGCTCCACAAATGGTTTTTCTCTCACGACGACGAAGACAACGCGGAAACCCGGCTTAATAAGCTGTCAGACAGCAGCGTTGACCTGGTTGCCATGGAAAAAGACAAAATCAAAGGCGCTATCCGCACCGATTTTATCTTGTCTGCGGAAATCGTGGTCATCACACTGGGGAGTATTCAGGAAGCCGATTTGATGTCGCAAATCTTGATCCTAAGCGGACTGAGTGTTGCATTTACGGTCGGCGTATACGGATTAGTCGCTGCCATTGTGAAAATGGACGACTTTGGCCTTTACCTGTTGCGTAAGTCGTTAACGGGCTCTTTTAATACAGCGCAACGACTGGGTGGCCGCTTCATGCTGACTGCGGCACCCGCACTCATGAAATTTTTATCGGTTGCCGGAACCATCGCCATGTTCCTGGTTGGTGGCGGTATTCTGACCCACAGTATTGGCTTTCTGCACCACATTGCAGAAGCGTTTATTGCGCTGGCGCCGTCTTTCAGTTTACTACTGAGTATTACGTTTGACGGCATTACCGGCGTTGTTGCCGGCGCAATAATTGCGTTGGCATTGCAAGCCTGGACTAAGATCAGGGCATCATAACCAATTCGCCTTTCATCATGACCCAATGCCCCGGTGCCGCGCAAAAGAATACATAGCGCTGTGCCGGATCTAACAGCGCAGTAGCAAACGATACCCGGGTTGACTCACCGCCGCCAATAACATCAGATGCCGCAATCACCCGTTTATCGCCAGGTGTTACGTAACGATTAGCGACACCGGCTTTAAAACTATCAGCCGCGATACCCTGCAGATCACTTTCCAAAGCAACAACCACGTTGTGACCCATTGCCGCCACTGGCAACTTACCGCTGTGCTTCAGCAAAATAGAAACGGTTTCACACGCCGAATCCACCATCAGTTGCTTTTGCACGAACTGCATGCGGTCATTGGCTTCAAGCTGCAATTCACAGCCACTACCTTCGTTATTTGCCCATACATTGAACGACAATCCAGTGATAAACAATACGCCAATAGCGCGTAGAACGATTTGCATAACTGCTTCCCTTGTAAAACTAAGTCAGGTGGCAGTAAATCATGAGTCTGGGAAATGAAGCCAACCGGAATATTCCATCGACTTTATCGTTTTTTCTCATTATCCCCCTGAGCTTACACACATTTATAGTGTGATTAACCAGTTATAGAGAGTGGCGTGATTGACGAATAATGTGTGATTTTCACCGATCCTTGGTAAAAGCGTGTTAGCAAATTAATACTGATGAAAATTAAATAGCTCGGTAAATCAGCCACTTAAAATTTTTATGAGCATTGGCACAACTATCGCAATAGTTGCTGCGACTTACAGGTTAGCAGGACATGGAACAGCGAGGTGCAGGATATGATCACTTACAGCTTTATTTTATGGTTGGTGTTAGGCCCGGTACTGGCCTATGTGGTAGCGCTGGGTATTTTTAACGGTATTCGTTATTTGTTTACCTCAGATACGGTTGCGCACTAACCCCCATTTTTTGACAGAACCAGACTACTCCCGTAGTGCCACTTCTCAGGAATTGCATACGCATTGCAATTTCCTGAGTTTTTTTCCTGTGGCAGTGCAGTTGAGGCTACAGGCCGAGCAAACGTTCCCACCAGGACTTTTTAGTGGCTTTTGTCTTCGATTTTTTCGGTGCTACAGGTTTACCAAAGCAGTCTTGCTGCGCTGGCGGCAATACATCCAGCACGGCAGGCACACTCATGCTATTGGGGCATCCTGCCACCACCACTTCACCGGTATTGGGATCGAAGTGCGCAATTCCCAGGCCGTCAGGGAACCTGCGCGACAAAGATTTGGGTTCCTGTAACTGCTGATACGCAATAAACACAGGCAAAGCCCCGCTGGCCCCGGTTAAACCAATCGAATTGTTGTCGTCGTTGCCCACCCAAACGGTGGTCAGGTGATTGCGATCGAAACCGGCAAACCAGCTATCGCGGTAGTCATCCGTTGTACCGGTTTTACCCGCCATGTTTACATTCGGAAAGGTCCGTCCCAGCGATTTAGCCGTGCCGTCGGTAGTCACTTTATACAGTGCATAGTTAAGCAGATAGGCTGCTTCCTCTTCTACGCGTTGCTCGCCGTATTCAGAATGACGCCACATCAGGTGATCATTCGCACTGACAATTGCACTCACCGCATGCAGTGGTCGATATGCGCCGTTGTTAGACAGCGTTTGATACATTTGTGTGGTATCAAAAGGCGTAAGCGCTACTGCCCCCAATGTTAACGATGGCACCATTGGGAAGTCGCGTTTTACACCAAGCTGCCTGAGCATAGTTGCGACTTTGTCGATGCCAAGTTCCAGCCCAAGATTCACCGTGGGCACGTTGAGCGATCTCGCCAGTGCATACAGCAATGGTACCGAGCCACTAAAGGTTTTATCAAAGTTCTGAGGCTGCCACGGCTCCCCGTGCTCGTCTTCAATGGTGAGTGGATTGTCTTCCAGCGGCGTCGCCAGATGATACCTTGCAGGCTCTGACAGCGCAGCCACGTACACCGCTGGTTTTGCCAGCGAGCCAATGGGGCGCACCGCATCCAGAGCCCGATTAAAGCCCGCGTAGCCAGCGTTTTTCCCACCGACAATAGCCCGCAGTTGTCCACTGGCAATATCCGTCACCAGCATCGCGCCTTCAAGGGGTACATCGCGGCCTGATTGCAACTTATTCAGTGTCGACGTCAGGGCTTTTTCCGCTCGCCGCTGAGCATGAATGTCCAATGTAGTGAAGACTTTTACTCCCGACTCCCGAATGTTCGGGTCGGCCAGTATAGACTGTAATTCGCGTTTGACCTGCGACATAAATGCAGGGTGTTTGCCGGTTGCCAGGCTATCTCCACTGGCTATATTCAGAGGCCTGGACACCGCCATTTCGTATTCCTGCGGCGTAATTTCATTCGCTTCCATAAGTAACCGAAGTACCAGGTTGCGGCGCTCAATGGCGCGATCAGGGTATTTGCGTGGATTGTAAAATGATGGCCCCTTGATCATCGCCACCATCAACGCGATTTCGGTTTCGTCCAGTTCATTGATAGGCCGGTCGAAGAAGAAATAGCTGGCCAGTCCGAACCCGTGCACCGCCATACTGCCACTTTGGCCCAGGAAGACTTCATTTAAGTAGGCCTGAATGATGGCATCCTTGCTGTATCTCGCATCAATGATGATCGCCATCAGGGCTTCTTTTACTTTGCGCTCAATCGACCGCTCACGGCTTAAATACAGGTTCTTAACCAGTTGCTGGGTCAGCGTACTACCACCCTGTACCGTTTTACCTGCGGCGATGTTAGCGATTAAGGCACGCAGAATAGACAGGGGCGCCACACCGTGGTGAGAATAAAAATCCCGGTCTTCCACCAGCGTCAGCGCCTTGACCAGTAGCGGTGGTACCTCGTCGAGCTTTACCAGCATCCGGTCTTCGCTACTGCCACTTGCCAGACGCGTAACCAGCCAGGGCTCCAGTTGCATGGAAGTCAGAGCCTGACCTGAATCGACATTGCGAATTGCACCAATACGCGCACCGTCCCAACTGATCAACACACGCTGTAACGGTTGATACCCTCCCGGAAAGTGAAACGCGCGTCTGAACACTTCAATTGCGCTTCTGGCGACACTGTATTCACCACTCCCCGATGGCTGCGCGACTTTGCGATAACCGAGCAGCTTGAGCTCATCGGTAATTTCTTTACGCGTGATTTCCTCACCCACTTCAATTTGCAAAGGGCGCGCATAGATTTGAGCAGGCACCTGCCATTTGTTGCCGGAAAAGTGATGTTTAATTTGCGCGTCGAGATAGAACAGGTAAGCCCCGAACAAAACGCTAAGTAACAACAGTAATTTCCAGGTGATCCCCCACCAGCGGCGTTTTTTAACGGTAGGTTCGGCTGTTTTTTTCGTTCGTGTTGTCACAAATCTTCCACTAATTCTAAACGTTAAGCTGTGTAAACTGAGATTACGGTGTTGTCAGTGCTGACCTGGATAACAATATATTTGTGCGCTGTATCATACTTTTGGCTCATCAGACTAGACAAGCGAATGTACACTTTTTACTCTGTAACGAGCTAAGCATTCAGGATCGTATTTTCAGAATGCCCGCTGTCCAGCACGCGTTTTGCACAAAAACTGCCAGAAAATGCGTGTGTCATTGCGTGTCAACACGCAATAGCCAGCCAGAAAAAGGAGTGTACCATGAAAATCTCTATCGACATTGATCTGTCGCCGTCTGAAGCACGCGAGTTATTGGGCTGGCCAGATATGACCAAAATTCACGAAGCGTCTATTGCTATGTTTACCGAACAAATGAAAAACGGTAATCAGGAAGCCATGATGACCATGCTGAAGCCCTACCTGGACGGCAGTCAGCAGGCATTTAGTTTTTATCAGAAAATGATGGAAGGTATCGCCACTGGCGCTGCCACTACAAAGAAATAGCCCACACAAGGAGTGCTTGTGCAGCAACAGGACCACAACGAAATTTTGGACACGCTGAATCAATATGCCGAGCAATTTAATAGCATGGTTCAGAAAATTCTGACGCGTCAGGCTGGCAGTGCCGATACCGCCGCTATGTTTGACCCCGAACACCTGCAGGCCTTACTGACCAGTAAACTGGCTGAAAACGTGCAGGTCGATACCTCAAAGTTAATCGAAAACCAAATGGCGTTTATGCGCCAGCAAACTGAGCTGTGGCAACAAGCCACCAAAGCGATGTTTGGTGAAAAGGCTGAAACCGTTGCAGCTGAAGAACGCGGCGACCGCCGCTTTAGTCACAGCGACTGGTCAGAAAACCCGGTTTTCAATTACCTGAAACAAGCGTACCTGATCAATTCAAAAATGCTGCAGGGCATGATGGACTCCATGACGTTTGCTGACCCAAAGTCAGCAGAGCAGGTAAAGTTCTATACCCGTCAGTATATTAATTCCGTTGCTCCGACGAACTACCTGTTTTCTAACCCGGAAGTATGCGAAGAAATTCTGAAAAGCAAAGGTCAGAGCATGCTGAAAGGCATAGAAAACTTCATGCGGGACTTAGAACACAGCCCGCTGGAAGCCTTTAAGATCACGCAAACCGACATGTCTGCGTTTGAATTAGGTGGCAATCTGGCAACCACCCCCGGCGACATTGTGTATCAAAACGACCTGATCCAACTGATTCACTACACGCCGAAGAAAGCGAAAACCTACGCACCGCCCATTCTGTTCGTACCACCGTTCATCAATAAGTACTACATTCTGGATCTGGACGAGAAAAAATCGGCGGTAAAAGGTCTGTTGGATGCCGGCTTCAGCGTGTTCATGATTTCCTGGGTAAACCCCGACAAGTCTCTCGCAGACCATGACTTTGTGAGCTACATGAAACACGGTCCTATCGCAGCGCTGGACGTTGTATGCGACATTACCGGTCAACCCAAAGTGAACATGGTCGGCTTTTGTGTGGGCGGCACCTTGTCGGCAATGACCTCGGCGTACTTACGGGCACAGGGGGACGAACGGATTTTGTCGCTCACACTCCTAACGACACTACTGGACTTTAGTGAGCCCGGTGAAATAGGCAACTATCTTACGGAAGAAAGCCTGAATGCCATGGAACAAAACGCCGATATTAAAGGCGTTTATGACGGCCGGATACTCGGCTTGAGCTTCAGCCTGCTGAGAGAAAACAACCTGTTCTGGTCTTACTTTATTAACAACTATCTGAAAGGTCAGGACCCGGCCGCCTTCGACATTTTGTACTGGAACAGTGATGCAACCAACATCACGTCAGCCTGTTTCAAACAGTACGTGCGCACCATGTACTGGGAAAACAAACTCAAAAGGCCCGGCGCGATTGTGATCGATGGCGTGCCCATTGATTTGGGCAACATCGATATGCCAGTGTATTTCCTGTCTACTATTGCCGACCACATTGTGTTGTGGCAGGCAGCCTATCAGGGCACCCAGCTGGTCGGCGGCGATACGCGCTTTGTTCTGGCGGGTTCCGGTCACCTTGCCGGTGTTATCAACCCTCCAGACAAAGGTAAATATCCGCATTGGGTAAATACCGAACTGCCCGATACAGCCGCCAGTTGGTTCGACGGTGCGGAGCAAGTTGAAGGCTCATGGTGGCCAGACTGGCATCAGTGGTTGGCAACGCATGACAGCACCAAAGTTACCGCACCCAAGCCAGGCAAGCACAAGGCCTACCCGGCTGTGGAAGCAGCACCAGGCAGTTACGTTAAAAAACGGCTCGATTAGTTGTAATCACGCCGCTATCGGCTTCCGGTAGCGGCTTATATTTGCTCTTTTGCCAGCTTTTACGCTACATTGCGCACATCAACTGCAAAGAGTAATCACCATGATCACGATCAAGAAGTACCCCAACCGCCGACTCTACGACACCGCTCAGAGTCAGTACGTGAACATGGATTACATTAAAGCCTTGGTTAAAGCCCGCACCGAGTTTAACGTTGTCGATTCCAAGTCTGGCGAAGACGTTACCAAAACCATCCTGCTGCAGATCATCAGCGAATCTGAAACTAACGAACAACAATCCATTCTCACCAACAAGCTGCTAATGCAGCTTATTCGGTTTTACGACTCCGACATGCAGGTATTTTTACGCGAATATCTTGAGCAAAGCCTGGTGAACTTTATGGAACAACAGGACCAGCTCCAGGGCATGATGAAAAACATGGTCGACACCTCACCACTAGGCTTGTTTAGCAAAATGATGGAGCAAAACCTGGACGTTTGGACCAAGTCACAAAAGCCGCCTAAGAAGTAAAAGCCCGTCATTCGGGTACCTTTCCCGACCACAACTGCTGCAATGCAGCATAAAAAATTACATGTATATTCTATAATGTTCTAGCGTTTTGCTGCATTGCAACAAAAATACCCTTGACCATTTCCAGGCAAGCTGTCTAATATATAACCAACTCATGCTGCAGCGCAGCAAGCATAGACTTCGGATGGGAGTGTTATATGTTTGGCAAATTTTCAGAACAGTTAAAGAAATCATCAAAGCCGATCAATTCGCTGATGGCGATGAATGCAAAGGCAATGGAAGACCTGTCGCAAAATCAAACTGAGCTATTTACCGGTTTACTCACCGACAGCGTGAAATTTATTGAAAGCGTGACGGTACAGACCGAGGTAAAAGGGGTGGTTGCCGCTGGTTCTGAATATGCCGAATCCATGCGCGACCGTTTCGCTATGGCATCGAAAGGGGCGTACTCAACGCTCAGCCACATGCAGGCTGAACTCAAAGACGTAATGAAAACCTCGTTGGACGAAGGCGTTGAGGCAGCAAAAACAGCCGTAGCTGAAGCACCTAAAGCGCCAGCTGCGCCTAAGAAGGCAGCGCCTAAACCCGCAGCGAAAGCAACGCCAAAGCCAAAAGCACCGGCCAAGCCGAAAGCGGAGCCTGCTGCAGTAAAGGCAGAAGCACCTAAGCCAGTGCCAGAAAAGGCTGTTGAAGCACCAGCTGCAACGCCGGCCCCGGCTGCAGAAGCAAAGCCCGCTGAGGCTCCAAAGCCAGCAGCAAAGAAAACAACGCGTGCACGTAAAACCACGACTACCAGGAAAGCGCCGGCCAAAGCAGCGCCTTCTACCAAATCAGAAAGTTAACTAACGACTCTTTTTAAGGAGAGACACCATGATCGAGCAAATGACAGAGAAGTTCCAAACTGCAATGAAGCCTGTTACAGATTTAGCGACGCTGAACATGAATACCATGCAAGAATTAGCAGAGAAGCAAAACAGCTTGTTTTCTACTCTGTTGTCTGACGGCATGTCATTCGTTGAAACAGCAAGCCAGCAGAAAGACCTGATGAGCCTTGCTGAAACGCAAAAAGCGTATCTGGAAGGTGTTCAGGAAAAAATGACTGAATCTGCTAAGAGCAGCTACACCTTAATCACTGAAGCACAAACCAAAGCGGGTGAAATGCTGAAAGGTATGAGCGAAGAATTTACGTCTAAATTCGCTGCTAAGTAAGACTAAAGAACAAGTAAGAGGGCTGTAGGTATCTATGGCCCTCTTTTGCGTCTTGTGTTACATTTTTTTTACAAAAAATGAACTGATGTAAACCCTAGTTGTCCTACTCAGCGCTCGTTCTTGTTGTATTGTTAGGAGTGACCGAATGAACTACCAAGCCTATGATTACATGGCCCGCAGTGCACAAATTATGCACGAAGGCTTTAGCTTGATGAATGATATTGCGAGTCATCCGTCGAACCCCTTTTCCCATACGTTTCCCGGTCGTATGACCAAAGCTTCCCTGGAAACCGCAATGCGCCTGACTCGTCGCTATGAAAAACTGGGGTTTAATATCGACGAAATCACCATTGATGGTAAATACCATCAGGTAAAAGAAGAAGTGGCTTACAGCAAGCCGTTTTGTGACCTGATTCACTTCAATCGCGTTGGCGTAAGAGACGACCACAAAGTGTTGTTGGTGGCCCCTTTGTCAGGGCATTTTGCCACCCTGTTAAAAGGTACAGTAGAAGCACTGCTACCCGATCACGAAGTATACATTACCGACTGGGCCGATGCTCGGGAAGTACCGCTAGACGAAGGCCCGTTTAGTTTTGACTGTTACGTCGGATACCTCATTGAATTCTTAGAGTTCCTTGGACCAGGTACTCACGTTATTGCCATTTGCCAGCCAACCGTTCAGGCGCTGATTGCTACAGCCGTAATGGCTGAGAAGAAGAATGAATGCGTCCCTCGTTCATTAACGCTGATGGCAGGCCCAATCGACACCAGTAAAAACCCGACGCGGGTAAATGAGTTTTCTACCAAACACCCAATGTCATGGTTTCGAAACGTGGCGATTATGACGGTGCCTCATGGTTACCCTGGTGAAGGCCGAAAGGTGTATCCGGGATTCATGCAACTGGGTGGGTTCATTAGTATGAATCAGAAAACCCACATGAAGAAGTACGTTAACTTCTACCAAAATCTGATCTTTGGTGAAGAAGAAGACGCTGATCGTTTCCGCGCTTTTTACGATGAATATCTGGCGGTGCTCGACATGCCAGCTGAGTTCTATCTGGAAACCATTGAACGCGTTTTCAAAAATAATGAACTGGCACGCGGCGCGATTACCTATCAGGGTGAGCCTGTTAGTTTCGAAGCCATCGAAAACACACCGTTGATGACAGTTGAAGGTGCTGACGACGACATCTGCGGGTTAGGGCAAACGGAAGCCGCACAAAACTTGTGTAAAAATATTCCGCACTCGATGCGTAAACACCATGTGCAGCCCGGTGCTGGCCACTACGGCATTTTTAGTGGCTCTAAGTTCCGTCAGCATATCCGTCCGTTAATCACCGATTTTATTCACAAATACGCCTGATACAGACTCGCCCATGCCAGCGCTTTGCGTTAGCATGGGCTCTCATTATTTCAGGGAGTATTGCATGCGCCGTACCATTTCAGGAACCCTTCGCCTTCTGCTTCGCGCATCCACCACAGGTCTTATTTTTAGCGGACTGACGCTGAGCCATGTCGCAAACGCACAGACAGCTCAGGACGACTTTGATAGCTGCAAAGCCGGACTTCAACAACGTGCTGTTGAGGGCGGTGTCAGTGAGCCCATCGCCCAACAGGTGTTCAGCAAAATAAAATATCAACCAAGGGTAATTGAACTCGACAGAAGTCAGCCTGAGTTCGTACAAACCTTCCCAGGTTATTTCAGTAAACGTGTCAACGACTGGCGAATTAACAAAGGCCGTGAGCTGGCAGCTAAGCACAAAGAGCTATTAGCCGACCTGACAAAAAAATACGGTATCCCTGCCCATTATCTGTTAGCTTTCTGGGGGCTTGAAACAAACTTTGGCGGCTACAAAGGCAAAATGCCTGTACTTGATTCACTGGCAACACTGGCTTGTGATCCGCGCCGTAGCACGTTCTTCAGCAAAGAACTGATTACCGCCGTAAAACTGCTGGAAGCGCAATCGCTGGATCAGGAACGCATGGTAGGCTCCTGGGCAGGCGCAATGGGTCATACCCAGTTTATGCCCTCAGCTTACGCCGCCTACGCCGTTGACGGTGACAATGACGGCCAGATCAATCTATGGGACAGTGAAGCAGATGCGTTGACCTCCGCGGCAAACTTCCTGGCACAGCTCGGCTGGCAGCCGGGGTTCCGGTGGGGACGCGAAGTCATGCTACCCGAGAGTTTTGATTATCGCCTGTTGGGTTACAGTAACCGTAAATCTGTCACAGAATGGAATGACATGGGTGTCACCAAAGCTAAAGGTGATGCATTAGGCGAGAGTGATATTGCCAGCTATCTTGTCATGCCAGCGGGTCATGAGGGACCCACTTTTCTGGCCTACCCTAATTTCAGAGTGATCATGCGCTGGAACAATTCAGAGTTCTACGCGATTGCCGTAGGGCGACTCGCAGATCGAATTGCAGGTGACGGGAAAATGATTGCTTCTTTACCGGATCTGCCTGCGTATAGCCGGAATCATATAATTGCCTTGCAGCAAAGTCTTAATGCACGTGGTATTGATGTGGGTGGCGCTGACGGTATTCTTGGCCCTGCGACCCGTGAAGGTATAAGACAGTTCCAGTTAAGTCAGGACATGGTAGCCGATGGTTTTCCGTCCTTGTCGGTTATGGAAGCGTTGGGCGTAACGATTACCCCTAACTCTTGAGCCGTTGTGTTTCAAAGTGCCTGAGAACAGCAAAAATCAGGCACTTGAACCTCCGTTAACTCATGTACGTTATTATTGTAAGCAAATTAATACATGTGTTGGCCGCCGTTAATCGACAGCGTTGAGCCGGTAATAAAGCTGGACTCATCCCGGATCAGGAACAATACACCTTCGGCAATATCTTCTGGTTTGCCTAAACGACCCACCGGAATTTTTGCAACGATTTTAGCCAGTACATCTTCAGGTACAGCGCGTACCATATCAGTATCGATGTAACCTGGTGCAATGGCATTAACAGTTATGCCTTTGCCTGCCCCTTCCTGAGCCAGTGCCTTGGTAAAACCGTGGATACCGGATTTTGCCGCAGCATAGTTTACTTGCCCATACTGGCCGGCCTGTCCGTTGATTGAGCCGATGTTCACAATGCGACCAAAGCTACGCTCACGCATACCTTCAATCACCGCGCGACATGTGTTGAAACACGACGCAAGGTTCGTTTGAATCACCGCATTCCATTGCTCAAAGGTCATTCGATGCATTGTGCCATCGCGGGTAATCCCCGCATTGTTCACGAGCACATCCACTGGTCCAAAGTCTGCTTCAATTTGCGAAATTGCTTCTTTGGTTTTTTCGAAGTCTGACACATCAAACTTCATTGCTGCGATCCCCGTACGCTCGGTAAATTCCTGCGCGGCTTGATCATTCCCACCATAGTTAGCAACTACCGTATAGCCTGCGGCTTTTAACGTAGTACAAATTGCTTCACCAATCCCTCGTGTCCCACCTGTGACGAGTGCTACTCTGCTCATGCTGTTTCCTCTTTTGCTATTGCTTACCAAATAACCGTTTACTATATAACCATCTATAAACCTAATCTGACAATGGGAAAATCAGACCTTGGTCGGGGTTTCATTGATCGATGTCAATTAGCCAAAAGAACAAAGTAGCAAATAAATATTACGAATCAGTTACTTAGGCTTGGTAGTTCGAATCGTCGCTTGAGCAGTGGTCGGATCTTCCGGCCAGATGTGTTTGGGGTAACGGCCTTTCATTTCCTTGCGCACCTCGACGTAGCTGCCTTTCCAAAAGCCAGGCAGATCATCGGTGGTCTGAATGGGCCGGTTTGCGGGAGAGAGTAATTCAACGGTAACAGTCTGACGCCCGTTGGCAATGCACACGGGTTCACTGCTGCCATATACTTCCTGCATTTTCACTGACAATACAACTCGGGTCGGGCTGTCGTAGCGCAGCGCGCGGCGGGTTCCGCTGGGTACCGTTATTGCGTCTGGCAACTGGCTGTTTAGCGCTTCCTGCAGTGGCCAGGGCATTGATTGAAACAGGAGTTTGTCCCAGGGAAGTTGTTTCAGTTGTGCCACGGACTGGCAGTGTTGCAATGCACTGTGTACGGCTTCACAGGCTAGTATCCAACCAGCGGTAGGTTCAGGCCAGGTGTGCGTTTCGCCGTAGTGCTTGCATTCAAGATTAAGCGTTCTTGCCATGCACAAGCGGTGTATTGTTGGCATAAGTACCGCGTTATTTGGCCAGTCTTTCAGAGGCTTTCCTGACAACCATTCCCGCCAGAAATCACCTCGAGACGAGACACCGGCTTTTGCCAGTGGCTGACGACTTAGCACAATTTCACCAAAGCACTGCTGAGATTCCGCGCGCAGGGAATCGGCAGTTGCATCGTAAAAAAAGGCTTCTTTTTCACTAAATCCATTTGCGAAATGCGTTTTTAATACCGAAATATCGATAGGCTGGGCTAAACGAATTTGCATGGATGCGCCCCGGCGTTGTCCCGACAAGACTGCCAGCCAGTCGCCATTGAAATAGGCGTCCGCTGAGAGCTCAGCACCTACACCCTGGGCCAGTTTAAAGGTGCCATTGGATTGCTTACACGCTAGCCAATCGGGATTGAGTAACCCAATGGCCACTGCCAATTTAGTCTCATCCACCTTGAAAAATGATGACTTGTCTACTTTGCCTCGCAAGAGATTCACCAGGCGCAGCGCTTGTTCTGTCACCCTTTGTCTCGCCTGACCTTGCAACTGCTTGAGGCAAAGATGTACATCCCACCCTGAATACTTGGGCGGGTCTTCACTGAGCGCTGCTATTACCCCACCAGCCACCAGCCAGTCACTGTCGCCGGTTTCATCCGTCAGGGCTTTCACCTTCAGTAGCATGCTGGCTGTGCGGGGTTGCACGGGAAGTTGCGCAGCCTGACGCCCTAACGATGTAATATCGCCCTGTTTTGAGAAGGCACCAAGCTGCACCAAAGTGTGAACGGCCGATTGAAGCTGTGCTGCCGACGGCATATCCAGCAAGGCCAATTCACTAACCGGCGTCCCCCACGCTGCAGATTGCAACACTAATCCAGTGATGTCCTGTGTGTGGATATCAGGTTGACTAAACTTACGCAGACGCCCCTGCACGTCTTCGCTCCATAGTCGATAACACTTACCTGCTGCGAGACGACCTGCCCGGCCTTTTCGCTGCTCGGCAGAAGCCTGAGAAATCATTTGCAGCGAAAGCTCTGTCATCTGACTCTTCGGGTGGTATTCGGCAACCAATTCACGACCACTGTCGATGACCACACTGATCCCTTCAATAGTTAAACTGGTTTCCGCTATATTGGTTGCAAGAATGATCTTTCTTCTTCCTTTCTCCAAGGGTCTGAGTGCGCGCTGTTGCTCAGCCAGCGGCAGATTCCCGTACAGCAGCATAACGTCCACATTGTCTGACAAAGAGGCATTTAACTGCTGTTGAAGCTGTAAGATATGCTTCACCGTCGGCAGGAAAACCAATATATCGCCGGGTTCACGTGCTGTTATCACGCGTACGTGTTTTGCCAGACTATTTACCAACTCATGATGTTGGCATTCGCCCAGATAATTGACCTCAACGGGAAACTGACGCCCATCGCTGTGCAGCACTTCGGCCTCGGGAAGCAACGCCTGTATAGGAGAGACATCGAGTGTAGCCGACATGACCAGTAACCGAAGATCGTCACGCAACGCCTGCTTGACCTCAATGGCCAATGCCAAACCAAAATCACTATGCAGATTCCGCTCGTGAAACTCATCGAATAGGATGATATCGACGCCGTCGAGCTCCGGATCCTGCTGGATTCGACGACTTAGAATACCTTCGGTAATAATTTCCAACCGGGTGTTCTGACTTACCGCTTGCTCACCTTTGATGCGATACCCCACGGTTTGTCCCACCGATTCCCCCAACTGCTCAGCCAAAAAGGCGGCGAGTTGTTTAACCACGACACGCCTGGGTTGCAGCATAACAATACGTTGGTTGCTCCGGGCTAACAACGCTAATGGGATGGCCGTTGATTTACCCGCACCCGGCGGTGCACTCAATAAAACATCATGTGTATTCAGCGCATCGCACAGCGGCGCCAGCAAAGATTCTACAGGAAGCGTCATACCGGAACGGCTCTCACAACATCGGTGTCCACTAATACAGGTGCATTGTTGGCTGCCCCACAGGCAAAGTAACACACCGGGCTTATACTTAAATAAGTAGGTATAGTAGCATTGTGCCCTTGCACAGTTCACCCCTAACCATGACTCAACACTGCAGGTCGTCACGTTATGCGAAGCTTTATCGGATTGGATTTATCAGCACAGGACAAACTCGCGCTGGAAAACTGGCGGGAGAAGAGCCTGCCGGGTCTGCCCTCATCCAATGCCAGAAACGCAAATCAACCCAAAGTGCCGGTGCGCCAGCCAAAGCCCGTCCCAGCCGCAAACTTTCACATTACGCTGTGTTTCTTAGGCAATATTAATGACCGCCAGCACGAAACAGTCATTGCCAACCTCGACGACATCACAGCGACGCCATTCGAGGTTACGCTGGATATGACCGCGTTTTGGCAAGGCCCGAAGATACTGTTGGCGGCACCAACAGTGCCGCCCGCCTCGCTGATGTCACTGGCAGCAAGTGTAAATAGCGCTGCCAGGCAGGCAGGAATAGACGTTGAGCGAAGAGAATACCGGCCTCACGTTACGCTTATCCGTAATACCAAAGAGGATTATCCGCCACCGCTGTTCGCACCGCAGCTAACCTGTCAGTTTAGTCAATTCCATTTATTTGAGTCGGTGTCGACACCCAGCGGCGTTCGGTACCCGGTGAAACACTCCTGGCCACTCAGAAGCAGCCATTCTGTAAGGGAAAAGCTACAAAGAGGTCATTTTTAGGGCATTTCCTCTTTACAGCACGCCTGTCGCTCGGTAAAAAGGGAGCACTATTTATCACCATATATAACCATGCATCACACCTTTAGACTCATCATCGATTGCCCGGACCAGGTTGGCCTGGTGGCTGGCGTTTCTCAGTTTCTTGCCGATCACAATGCTTCTATCCTTGAAGCCAGCCATCATACTGATCTGCAAACCGGTCGCTTTTTTATGCGCCACGAAATCAGCACAGACTCAATCAATCTGTCTTACGACCGTTTTATTGAAGAATTCACGCCATTGGCGAATCACTTCCAAATGGAATGGAAACTAACAGACTCCAGCAAAAAGCAGCGCGTAGCGTTACTGGCGAGCCTGGAATCACATTGTTTAGTTGATATTTTACATCGCTGGCACACAGGCGAGCTGCATTGCGATATTCCTTGTATTATTGGTAACCACCCGCAATTAAAGCAGTTTGCAGACTGGTATAAAGTCCCATTCCACTGGGTAGACTTTAAGACCCTAGGTAAAGAGGCTGCGTTCAAACAAATCGAAGTACTGTTGGATGAATACAAGATTGATCTGACGGTGCTCGCCCGCTTTATGCAAATTTTGCCAGACAGCCTTTGTAAGAAGCTGGCAGGTAAAGTGATCAATATTCACCATAGCTTCCTGCCGTCATTTGCTGGTGCCAAACCCTACCAGCAGGCTTATGAACGCGGCGTAAAACTGATTGGCGCAACCTGTCACTACGTTACCAGTGATTTGGATGAAGGTCCGATCATTGAACAAAGCGTCAAGCGCATCAGCCACAGTGATTCTGCGACTGACATGGTACGCAAAGGGAAAGACTGCGAAGTAAACGCGCTGGCCCATGGCGTCCGCTATCACCTTGAAGACCGCGTTATTATTCACCACAATAAAACCGTCGTCTTCGCATAGCCAGGCTTATCATCATTTGCGCCAGACTCATGGTAAAAGCGGTCTGGTGCAAATCATCACGTTAAAATACCTTTCACAATCTGTTACCTGCACATACACTGATAACTTGATGTACGCAGGGTCCCAAAGCTGGACTCTTGTTGAAGAAATAAGAACGACAGAGAAGTTGAAGTAAATTCTATGATAAAACTCACCCATACCCTAACGGCTGCCGCTATTGTCATGGCACTGGCCGGATGTTCACAAGCACCTGAAACGCAATCAACCACCAGCGCCGCACCTGCCCAGGCTAAAACGACAGTAGCAGATAACGTATTGCTTCAGGACTACAAAGGCCCTTACGGCGGCGTACCGGCGTTTGACAAAATGGACCTCAGTGATGTTATGCCTGCCATGGAAGCTGCTATGGCTGAGCACCTGGCAGAAATTGATGCCATTGCTAACAATCCTGAAGCACCGACGTTTGAGAATACCATTGTCGCAATGGAAAGAGCCGGCAGCGCAATTAGCAATGTATACACCTACTACGGCATCTGGAGCTCAAACAAGTCCAGCCCGGAGTTTCGTGAGATTCAGCGTGAGTTATCGCCGAAGCTGTCTGATTACCGCTCTAAGATCAATCAGAACGAGAAGCTATTCAGCCGCATTAAAGCCGTTTACGAAAGTGATGAGTTGGCGACCTTAACCGACGAAGAACAACGCATTACCTGGTTGATATACAATAGCTTTGCCCGCAACGGCGCGACGCTTGAAGGCGAAGCAAAAGCCAGATACGCGGCAATTAATAAAGAATTAGCCAGCCTGCACACTAAATTCTCCAACAATGTGCTGGCTGACGAAGAAAACTACGTTACCTACATAACCGAAGACCAACTGGACGGTTTACCAGAGTCCTTTGTAAAAGCAGCCGCAGCGGCAGCAACTGAACGTGGAAAAGAAGGGCAATACGCCATTACCAATACCCGTTCTTCCATGGATCCGTTTCTGACCTATTCAACTCACCGCGATTTACGCGAAAAGGTTTGGACAACCTACTACAGCCGCGGCGATAACGGCGATGAGTTCGACAATAATGCGCTGGTTAAACGCATTCTGGAACTGCGTCACGAACGCATTAAATTACTGGGCTACGAAAACTATGCCCAGTGGCGTTTGGAAGACCGCATGGCGAAAACGCCTGAAAATGCCATGGACCTGATGATGAAGGTATGGCCAGCCGCCATTGCCCGCGTTGAAGAAGAAGTTGCCGATATGCAGGCTATTGCCGACGAGCTGGGTGACGACATTACCATTAAGCCCTGGGACTATCGCTATTACGCCGAGAAAGTGCGTAAAGCCAAGTACGACCTGGACTCCAACGAAGTAAAACAATATCTGCAGTTGGATAAACTTCGCGAGGCGATGTTCTACGTAGCCGGCCGCTTGTTCAATTTTGACTTTAAAGCTGTGCCAGAAGGCTCTGTGCCGGTGTTCCACCCGGACGTAAAAGTATGGGAAGTCACCGACAAAGACTCTGGCAAGTTAATTGGATTGTGGTACCTGGATCCCTTCGCCCGTAAAGGCAAACGCTCTGGCGCATGGGCGACGACCTATCGAAGCCATACCACGTATGACGGTGCTAAAACCGTATTGTCTTCTAACAACTCAAACTTCGTGAAAGGGCCGGAAGGCGAGCCAACGTTAATTTCATGGGACGATGCTGAAACCTACTTCCACGAGTTTGGCCACGCCTTGCACTTCTTATCGGCAACCGTGAAGTACCCAACGTCTCACTCTGGTGTGCGTGACTACACGGAATTCCAGTCACAGCTGCTTGAGCGCTGGTTAACCACCGACGAAGTCGTTGATCAATACCTGGTGCATTACAAAACAGGCGAGCCCATTCCAGACAGCCTGATTGAAAAAATCAACAACGCAGCCACCTTCAATGAAGGCTTCAAAACCACCGAGTACATGGCTTCGGCTATTATGGACTTGCTATACCATACAACCGATCCAGCTAAGATTGACCCGGACAGCTTCGAACGCGAGCAATTGAAAGCCATTGGTATGCCAGAAGAAATCGTGATGCGCCACCGCACTACGCAGTTTGGTCATATTTTCTCGGGTGAAGGTTATTCGTCTGGCTACTACGGTTATATGTGGGCTGAAGTTCTGACTGCAGATGCGGCCGAAGCGTTTGAAGAAGCGCCTGGCGGTTATTACGATGAAGAAGTGTCTGACCGCCTGGTGAAATACTTGTTCTCAATCCGCAACGCCATGGACCCGGCTGAAGCGTACCGTAAATTCCGCGGTCGCGATGCTAACGTGGAAGCGCTCATGCGCGACAGGGGCTTCCCGGTAAAGTCTGACAAATAAACCCAAAATGCAAAAGCCCTCTGACGAGGGCTTTTTTGTGCTTATTACACCTGTATTTCCACAACGTCTGCATCGGGTAGCAATGCACATAGCTGCTCGAAGACAGCATCGACATCGCGGTCATGTAGCCAGATATCCGTTGCGTTATCGGAATGGTTAAACACCGTGAGAGAGCCGGCCCTTTGAATCTTCGCTATCGATGATTTCGGGAAGGTTTTACCGCCTTTTTTCCAAAAGCGTTCATAGGGCGAACAGCGCAGGCGTATTTTGTCACCTTCGTCCTGCACACATTCCTGAGGTCGGTCGAATACGTTTTTATAACTCAGCCACCACGACACTGCGCTGATAGCAAAACAAATAACACCAAGCGGTAAAATGTCCATTTCATACTTCCTGCGTCCTTATTGAGGTATAATCATACGGATTCAATTTTCAAAAACAAATCTGTTCAGGGTAAGAGAGAAGTACCATGTGCGAGCTTTTAGGCATGAGCGCCAATACGCCAACCGATTTATGCTTCAGTTTTACCGGCCTCACGCGTCGCGGTGGCGAAACCGGGCCGCACAAAGACGGCTGGGGCGTAGCGTTTTACGAGGGTAAAGGCGTTCGCTTATTCCACGACCCTGAACCCTGCGCAACATCGAAAATTGCCGAGTTCGTCAGTAAACTTCCGATCAAAAGTAAAACCGCAGTTTGTCATATTCGCCAGGCAAATGTGGGCAATATCAACCTATCGAACACGCACCCTTTTACCCGGGAACTCTGGGGCCGATACTGGGTGTTTGCACACAACGGTCAGATTCCGGGTTTTACCCGTCGGGTAGGCACTTATGAAGCAGTTGGCGATACCGATAGTGAAGAATTGTTTTGCGATTTAATGAATCAGATTCGCCAAAACCTGCCGCGTGATGCCATGCCTCAACAATTAGCCGAGGCTTTGGTTTCACTTGCTCAGGAATATGCACAACAAGGCGTATTTAACTGTTTGCTCAGCAATGGGGACTGGCTGTTTAGCTTTTGCAGCACCAAGATGGCCAGTATCACCCGCCGTGCCCCTTTTGGCCCGGCCTGCTTAAAAGATGTTGAGGTCGAAATTGACTTTGCGGCCGAAACGACGCCTAACGACGTCGTCAGTATCATTGCAACAGAACCGCTGACACACGACGAACAATGGGACATTTACGAGCGGGGTGAGTGGAAGCTATGGCAACAAGGCGAAGTAATAGCGTGCGGCAAAGTGGATGTGCCAGTACATAAAACCGAAACCGATATGGTCAGCCCTGCCAATATGCCCAGAGACTGCGAGTAACCGCGACGGTGGAGCCGGAAAATGGCTTTGAAGCGCGTTTGGCTCAGCTGCTGCTTGCTGATCCAACACGCATGCAAATTTTAAAAGCCGTTGCGGCGTTATCGGTCGACAACGCTTTTGTTGCCGCTGGCTTTTTGCGGAATTTGGTATGGGATGCATTATACGCCATTCATCCTCCTACCCCACTTAACGATGTCGACGTGATTTACTTCGACAACACAGACCCATGCCCACATGCCGCTAGTGCCTATCAGGCTCAACTGGCCACCCAGTTACCCAACGTTTGTTGGCAAGTTAAGAATCAGGCCGTCATGCACAAACGAAATGGCGATAATCCCTATACAGGCATTGTCGATGCCATGCGGCATTGGCCAGAAAAGGAAACGGCAGTTGCTGTTCAGTTACATCAGGGCGGCTTTACGTTTGTTTCCGGATTTGGGTTTGAGTCCCTGTTCAATGGCAGACTCTCCTGGAACCCGGCACGTGCTCAGCATACTTTTTTACACCGCGTCGAACAAAAGCAGTGGCTGTCTCGCTGGCCGAAGCTGCAAATAACAATGCGTTAGCCTTTTTCATCACGCCACATCTCGCGCTCGGTTAACCCCCTGGATTTTTTTACCCTGGTTTCACCCTTCGGCCCTCACACTGCACGCATTCCTGTTAAGGCGAAAACGAAGAAGCTGTGCCTTTGTGCTTCAGGATAACGCTTACAACCCACTTAATCATAGGCTCAAACACGGAGGTCTATTATGCGAGGCAATATTTCTATAACGTGCGCAGTGTTTAGCGCATTGCTATTAACCGCTTGTGGCAGCAATAACAGCAAAGAACAAGCGAATCAGAATAACGGTGGAAACCCGTCTGGCTCAACCATTTCAGCCGCTTACCAGGGTGTTTGGGTAGCCAGTGGCTACGCCGATGTGCTGGAAGTCACCCACAACAGTGTTAACTATTACAAGTACTCCAGTGACTACTGTGTGTTGCAGGCCAGTTTCGACGGCATTACAACGGCAGAACTGAACCGCAGTGTGTCGCTGAATGAAGATGAAACTGCATTGCGCTGGATTGCGGGCTATGGCACCGACACCTTTGGCGCGCCCGCTCGGGAACTGAGTAAAGAGAGCGCTCTTCCTGCGTCATGTCAGAGCGGTGTGCTGACCGAGTCATCATCGCTGAGCAATCAGGACCTCTTTGCACTGTACAGTCAAATCATGCAGGAATACTACGTTGATTTTGACCGATTGGACGTCGACTGGCCGCAACTTGCTTACAACCTGAGCTTGCCGGTAACCAATGATATCAACACGTTATACGAAGCCATTTATTCGTCGTACGTCGTCCTGCAGGATGGGCATAATTCAATGACCGCTGCCGACGGTACACTCATTAAAGTCCTTGGTAAGCAAACCCATACAATGGACTTGATTGAAGAGTATGCAATGGACAACAGCCTCAGCTACCCTTTGCAGGCAAACGAGCTTTCCGCAAGCCAGATTGCTGCAATAGAAGCCTACATCGAGAACAACCTCAACATCGAACAAGCTATTGTTTTGGATTATGCCACCACTGAGGTAAAACAAGACAACAGCGAACAAATCACCTGGTTCGGCATTGATAACATCGGCTATGTCCGGATTGATTCAATGACCAATTACAGCTCAGTTTCTGATGACGAAGATGACCTGGCGCACACCACATCAGCGCTGCAAAATCTGAATAACACCTTAGATCAAGTGCTAACAGATTTAAGCGACACTCAGGGCCTGATTATCGATATTCGTGGCAACGGTGGAGGCAATGACTATATCAGCCTTGCTATTGCTGGCCGTTTCGCTGCTACCGACTATGTGGGCTACAAAAAATATGCGCGCAACGGTAACGGTGTAACCGAAACACGAGAAGCGATTATTCAGCCTACATCTATGGTCAGCTATACCAATAAGCCTCTGGTATTGCTAGTGAGCGCCGAAACGGCTTCAGCAGCCGAAGCATTTACCCTGGCCATGCTTCCAAACGACCAGGTTACCGTAATTGGTACTGCCACTCAGGGCATTTTCTCGGATGTACTGGAATGGGTGTTACCCGGTGGACATGCTTTAGGGCTTTCCAATGAAGTGTATTTATCTGCCGATGATGTGTGGTATGAAGGCTCAGGCA
>NZ_CFIDRX010000058.1:0-23609 GCF_984433645.1 Marisediminitalea sp. | reverse complement strand
GCCAGCAGCAATTTCCACACCCCAGTCCGGATTCGTAACCGTGTTTTGAGTAGCCGCATTAATATAGGCGTAAGAAAAAGTCATTACCGTGGCGTCGGTGATCGCAGCATCAATGTCTACCTCGATACCTGAGCTTTCCACCTCGCCAATGGCAATCGTGCCGCCATTGACAGGATCTGCAGCCAGAATGTTGGATTTTTCTGCATGGAAGATCGCCAGCGTACCGTTGATAGCCTCATCGGTAGAGCTAAACTTCATGCCGCCTTCATAGGACTTACTTTCTTCCGGATCAAACGGATTGCCGTCGTTATCGACACCACTGTTCGGGCTGAAGCCTTCAGAGTAGCTGAGGTAAAACGAAAATTGTTCGTTGGGCAGGTATACCGCACCTAAACGCGGGCTGGTGGCAGTCTGGTCGAGTGTGTTAACGCCATTGATTTCCTGCTCGAAGTCGTCAAAACGCAAGCCGAATAGCACTTTGAACTGGTCGTTGATATCAATCTGATCCTGTACATACAGACCAAACGATTGCTGCTGTTCGTTTGAATCAATCAACGGCGCTACTTCGGGTTGTGCCTGACCATACTGAGGGTTCAGTAAATCCACTGAGTAGGTGGTGTCCCCCGCGCCCCAGGCGGTGCGCCAGCGCATCATTAACTGGTCGTATTCGTAGTCATAGGCATCTGCACCAATCAGAATGTGGTGAGTCAGGTCGCCGGTTGCCACTTCGCCACTTAACTCAACGCGGCCCGATAGGTCCGTGGTGTCGTAATCGCGATAGCGACGCTGACGCGATAGCGTTTCACCGTCGACGTAGAGTAGCTGTCGGCCGCCTGACAGTTCTGGCTCTGTTGAGAAACCTTCAAATGACGAATCGCGGTAGCTGAGGCCACCGTTGATACTCCAGTTATCATTAAGCTTGGATTGCAACGACAATTGGTGCGCAACGCCTTTGATTTCAATCGGGCCATCATTGGGCTCGCCGTAAAACGTATCAATAGGGACGACGCCAAACTGGCCATTCGGAATCGAAATGCCGCGGTCAAAGTTAGCTTCCTGATCAATGATTTCCAGCTCGTAGAAGAGTTTGGTGTCTTTGCTCAGTGCGTAAACCAAAGACGGAGTAATAAACAGCTTATTGCTTTCTACTTGATCTCTGAAGCTCTCTGCATCTTCGTACGCGCCGTTAACGCGGAAAGCCAGGTCGGCATTTATTGCGTTGGTATAATCGCCTTCCAAACGGTACAAGCCATAACTACCCGCCGTGGCTTCAACATAGCCTTCTTCAGCAAACTGTGGCTTTTTGGTAATGATATTAATGGTACCGCCAGGCTCACCGCGACCGTAAAGCGCAGAACCCGGTCCTTTCAGTACCTCGATGGCCTGAATGCTGGACGCATCGCGCTTACCGGCAAAGCCCCGGCCAGTGTTGAAACCATTAATAAGATAGCCGGATGGGCGGTTGCCGTCGCCGGCAAAACCGCGGATAGCAAAGCTGTCCCACAGACCACCAAAGTTATTTTGACTGGCAATGCCACTGGTGAATTTCAGCGCGGTTTGCAGGTCGAAGATACCCATGCTGTCGAGCAGTTCATCAGAGATAACGTCTACTGACTGTGGAAGTTGTTTCAGTGGCACGTTGCCGCGATAAGCCTGACGCTGCTCTACCACTGCAATGTGTTCCAGGTCTTCATCATCTGAACTGGTGTCTTGTGCCATGGCCGGGGCATTAATGCTCATTAAAACGGCCAGTGAAAGCGCGTGTTTTAAAAAGTGCGTATGCTGTTGTTTCATTGAAAGATTTCCAGGTTAACGTTCTGTATTTTTATAAGGGGTGAAAACAGGGCGGTCTGCCAGCGACGCTTCGCTATACGGCGTACCATTAAATAAAAACGGGTAGTAGAACTGGCGTAATTCAGCGTGAAATGCCCTGACTTGTTGCTCGTAGTACCAGGCCGCCGGTGCATCGGTGTGTGCCCAGTGCGTTAAAACTCGCTTTAATAAGGTGGCTGGTGAAAGCAACGCAATATAGCCCGCCGCACGGTAGCGATCTTCTGCGGTTTGCTGATAAGCAATGGCCAGGGGCAGGGCTTTTTCGTCGCCGACTTGCTGAAACGCGAAGTACCATTTCCATTCGAATAAGCTGGTGGTGTGGGTTTTGCCTTGCCACTGTGGATGCGTTTCAAGAAACGCGTCCATAGTGACCTGATGTGGCAGATCCCACGCGTCGTTTACTGCTTCCCGCTGGGTCATCAGAATGTCACCCCCTTCTGGGCCGTGATAAGCCTCTTCAATAACCACATCGCCCACCGCAGGAATGATAAATGTGGTGAGTAGCCAACCGCCTAATAGGAATGAGGCCAGCACCGGAGCGGGGAATGCAAGCCGGGCAACCAGGTAGCAAATGACTGACCAAAAAAGCAGATAAACCAACACGATGGCGCTGATCATGAACACGTCAGCGACGCCTACGCCATTGACAGCGCAGCCCAACAAAAACGGTACTATTAGGGTAAGCCAGAGTGCGACCATAAGAATGGCGGTACGCAAGGGCCAGAGGCTGTTACGGGTTCTGGCCGTGACCACCAAAAAGTCATGACGGCCAGCAGCGCGCTCAGATGCTCTGAGATCGTGCAACAACAAGATGAGTAGCAGCGGTGAAAATACGGCAATCACAAACGTGAAGTCTATTTTGCCTGCCAGTGCGAGCTCAGGGTTCGGTGTGTCAGACTCGTGGATCTGCCCTTCCAGAGCCAGCATCCTTACTCTGTGCTTCCACGGGTAAATATCACGTACTCCCAGTGCCGCAAAGGCCAGCGGTGATGGCGGCGCATAGGTTAAATGAAATGTGTAGTAGGCAATGTAACCATAATCGTGATGTTTATGGGTGACCTCTTCACGGTCGACGTTGTCCCCAACCAGTAAACGCTCTATGGTTTGGTGCTGCTGGGCAACGTCCACCGAGCCTGTCCACACTGAAAACGAAGCCAGGAAGAAACCTGCAAGTAGCAGCAGGGCTATACTTTTTTTGCGCAGCAAAAACACCGTTTCGCGACGGATATCCAGAAAATTCATACTCGTCTACCTGCATAAAAAATGACGCCGAATACCACAGCAAGTGACATTACAAGTTGTGTCATGGCCAGCAAACTGTTGGCAAACCGCTGAGTTGGCGGTAGTGGGGTAAAGTGAAAATCGTTCAGTATTTGCCAGTTGTCGGCACTCACCGTGGCGGCCTTTTTGGCTTCCAGACTCTTGTATTTATTCGCATCCTGCTCAAGCGTCATACCTTCAGCGTGGAGCTTGTTTAACGATTGGACGAAGTCAAAGCGCACGTCCTCTGCTTCGCGCAGGAAGCGGTGGTAGTTTTCCAGGTCGGTACCAGCCAGCTTCATGGAGGCGTTCTGAATCGCAATCATGGGGGAGAGCCATCCAAACTGCCTCGCAATAGCAGCCTGGTCTGCCTGTTGAGTCATTTGCTGTTCAGCGAAATCGTTGAGTACCTTGGTTAAATCGGCCTCTGATTGTTGCGCAACAATCCCTCTGAAATTAATGGGCAGTGCCTCAACGCTGTCGACATTGTACTTGGCCAGCAGGTTGTCTTTTAACGCCTTAAAAGCTGGATCGTTAGCATTGTGTCCGTCGCCCATTTCCCTGAGTTGTTTTAACACGGCGAAATCGGTTTCAAGCTTGCCGGGAGAATGCACTAATACGCTGGCGGTGTTGCTGGCGATTCGGGGCACAATAAGACAAAGTGCAATCCATACAACGATGAGACTGCCGAAACTGCTGCTGTTAGAGCTGGCAAGCGTAGAGACCAGCAACACAATGCCAATCCAGACCGCCATATACATAACGTAGCTCGCCAAAAACGCCAGCGCGGGTAATACAGCTGCGCCATCCAGTAAAGTCAGACAGACGCCAAGGAACAACGGAAGGAGTATCAGCATACCAGCCCCGGCTAACGCAATACCTTTACCGGCTAACATAACGAAAGGTGAAACGCCCTGGACTTTAAGAAACTCCAACGTGCCGGCTTCCCGTTCACGGGTCATAACACCAAAGCCTATGACTATCATCAACAACGGGGTTAATACCTGCATAACGAACGCCGGGGTGAGTGTCGCAAGCCAGGTTAAGCCACTGGCCTGTTTTTGATCCGCGAACGTAGCACCATTCTGACGATGTCCTTCCAGAAAAATCGCATTGCCGGTAAAGGCGTCTATGCCGGGGTCCAACGAGCCCAGTGGCGGCGGTGAGCGGAACAGATAGTGCCCGTAATGCACCATTCTGTGTGGGTGACGGTCAGGCTGAGCCTCAAAAACGGCTTCTGACTCGGCCTGCTGATGCTGGCGTTGGTCAATGGAATGACTTACCGAAGCATGGGTTACCCACACTGAGGCAATTGCCAGCAAAAAGGCCAGAATGACGACAGACTGTGCCAGGCGGGAGCGTTGCCAGTAACGCCATTCGTCACGGGCAACAGTGAGCACTGTGTTACTCATGCCGCGCTCCCTTGCGCAAACGCTTTGTGCACAACCTCGGAGTCAATATTGCCTTCGGCGGGAGCGTCGAACATGCCCACAAGTTCGCCATCGCGAAGTAGGCCAATACGGTTGGCAACATGACAAGCGCCGTAAACATCATGCGTCACCATAAGGATGGTCGCACCCTGGCTGGCCAACTGATTAATCAGTCGGTTAAATTCATCGATAGCGACCGGATCCAAGCCTGACGTAGGCTCGTCCAGAAATAGAATTGGTGCGTCCCGCAACAGCGCGAGCGCAATGGCTGTTTTTTGTCGCATGCCTTTTGAATAGCCACTAAGCGGCTGGTGCCACGACGACGATTGAAGTGCAACACGCTTAAGTGAAACAGCGATGTCTTCATCGCTTTTTTGCTTACCAGAGAGCGACAAAAAGTAACGGATATTTTCTATAGCAGTCAGGTGGCCGTAGAGCATCACCGACTCAGGTAAATATGCGACCTGCTTACGCACTACATCCGGGTTGGTTGGCACACTGACACCTGCCAGTGAAACGTCGCCTGATGTGGGCTTCATTAGCCCCAAAAACGTTTTTATGGTCGTGGATTTACCTGCACCATTGCCGCCAAGCAGCGCCAGTACTTCGCCTTTATGGACTTGGAAAGATATGTTTTTGAGAATTTTTTTGGACTGAACGTCAACGGATAAATTCGTTGCCTGAATAACAACGTCGGACATGATTGGATAATACCTTATTGCTCTTGTGATGTTATACTATAACAATTTCAGTGCGCATTGCTAGCTCGTTGTGGTTTTTCAGAATGAGAAAAAAGTTATGGGTGAGTTGATAAAGTCAGATTGTGTGCGAAATAGTGTGTGCTATTTCACAGTCATTGTTTGCAGTGAGCCGCTGGCTAAACGGCTCGGGGTAATCGTTGTCAGTGTTGCTATTACACGCGGATTTTCAGGCTAACCAGTAAAGCGACAATCATCAGGCCTACAACAGCGTGCAGAGATACAGGCAAGCTTGACACTTCTGCGCCAAAGCCAACCAGCGCAGGCCCAGCGAGCACACCGGCATAGCCTAATGTCGATACCGCTGTTACAGCCATCGATTCAGGCATAACATCTTGCTTGCCAGTCGCAGAAAACATAATAGGAACAATATTGGCGCAGCCAAAGCCAATCAACGCGTAACCGAAAAGCGCCAGCTGCCACATGTCGGTATGCAAGGTGATCAGAAATCCAGAGATAGCTGTCAGCGCCCCCGCGTTGATGACCTTTCTCGGACCCAGCGACGACACAATGCTGTCTCCTGTCAAACGGCCTATTGTCATGGCTATCGAGAAACTGGCTACGCCAAGACCCGCTTTCGAAGTTTCTACATGCAGAAACTCGGCGAGGTAAATACCGCTCCAGTCCAATACCGTGCCTTCCGACAAGAACAGAATGCTGCAGACTACGCCAATCAGCACCACGACACTGCGGGGCATAATGATCAGCGGGCCCGATGTGCCTTGTGCATTGCGTAGCAACCCGCTTTGACTGTATAGCAATAATGCGAACACCAATGCCGAGGTAACAAGACAAGCTGTAAGTACCGGCACATTCATTGATAACTGCACAGTCATCACTAAGGCACCAACCATTCCACCCAGACTATAAAATCCGTGAAACCCTGACATCAACGGTTTGTCTGACGCTTTTTCAACGACAACGGCTTGTAAATTCATTGCACAGTCTGTGAGCCCGATACTCATCCCAAATAAAAACAATACAAACGCTAAGGCCGGCACAGTCGTCATCATTGGAATGAGAAGAAACAGCAGTGCGAAGCTAATAACAGAGGTTATCAGGATAGGCTTACAACCAAATCGGTCTGAGCACACACCGGCCAATGGCATGCCTGCTAAAGCGCCTGCACCCAGGCATAGTAATAACCCGCCAATCACGCCGTCGCTGATTTGCACGTTGTATTTAACGAAAGGAATGATTGAAGCCCATGCAGCAGTGATCATTCCCGCACTTAAAAACATGACGCGTGTGGCAGAGCGTGTTTTGGGGGTGTTATTTGAGACCGTATTGTCCATCAGGCACTGAACTTATTGTCAAAATTGTTATGGTAAACGATATCATAACGGTTATTTTTGCTTAAATAAACAAAAGCAGACAAAAATAAAAACAAATGAACATTTCATGTTAGCTCGTGTAATATAGTGATTCACAATAATCCATAAAACACGAAAAGGCGTTGAGTGTGGAGAAGTATTCGCCCGAAGAAAGGCATCAATACATTATTGAGCAACTGCGAACCCAGAACAAAGTCATGGCCTCTGAGTTAGCGGAGTGTCTGGGCACAACCGAAGCGACTATTCGTCGCGATCTCAGGCATTTGGCTGAGCAAGGCTTCTGTAAACGCATTCACGGTGGGGCCATGTCCTATGCGCCACCGTCGGGGACTCAGCAGGAACGGTTACAGCGCAATAGCGATGAAAAACAGCAGCTCGCGACTAAAGCACTGTCTTTGATAAAAGAGAACCAACTGATTTTTCTTGATGCCTCGAGCACCAATTTGATTCTGGCTGGCATGTTACCCACTGATAAACAGCTTACTGTGGTGACCAATAGTCCGTTAATTGCTTTGTGTCTGCTGGAACAAAAGTCGATTCATACCATTCAAATTGGCGGAGAGCTGGACCCTATGGTTGGCGGCGCTGTCGATAACGTGGCTATTCAGTCGCTTAAACGCTTTCACTTTGACCTGTGTTTTCTGGGGGTTTGTGCCTGGTCATCCAAGGATGGTTTTTGTGCTAATCATTATCAGGACGCTGAATTTAAACAGGTGGTTGCGTCGCGCTCAAGCGAGTCTGTTGTACTCGCTACCCAAGACAAAATAGAAATATTCGGGCGTTACCCCTTCCTGACATCTGCCGAACTGGGGTATTTGGTTTGCAGCGTGTATAACGCCTCATTGCGGGCGGTGTTTGAGGACGTACCCTGCCGGATCATCCCAACACAACACTAACCATTCTCCTGTAAATGCTGTTAAATTGTGAAAATGGTTAGCAGGTTGTAAAAGCAATCATCATGGTGTATTTTTGATTGTAATGCTACCGGTGGCATAAATAATAAATTTACAATTGGTCTGCCGGTTTACGATGCAAATATTGGTAAGGTGGTTCTAATGGCTAAGCCGGTCTCGTTTAGTATTGCGTTTTTTTTTGGGGTACTTTTCTACTCCCAGGCGCATGGTGCAAGTCTCGAAAAAGCCTTTGAGGGCGCTGTTGGCTTTGGCCAATACACGCAAGGCGGGCGAGGTGGCATAACCTATGTTGTTACGTCGCTGGACGACAACCCTGAACATCCGGAGCCTGGCACACTACGCCATGCAGTAAAACAGAAAGGCGCGCGCATTGTTGAGTTTGCTGTGTCGGGCGTGATTCATCTGAAGGATGTGCTGGAAATCACCCGGGACCACATCACGATTAACGGTCAGACATCACCCTATGGGATTGTTATTGCCGGCGCTCAAACATCCATTAAAGCCAATCAGGTCATCCTCCGTTATTTGCGCTTCAGGCCTGGTGTTGAGCAAGGTGAAGGCGATGCGCTTAATGCGCGGGGAAGACAGGACATCATTATCGATCATTGCTCTTTGAGTTGGGCAAATGACGAAGTTGCATCTTTTTATAACAATCAGCGGTTTACCCTGCAAAACTCGATTATTTCTGAAAGCCTGAAGGAAGCCGGTCACCACAAAGGCAGTCATGGCTATGGTGGCATCTGGGGAGGCGCTAAAGCGAGCTTTATCCGCAATGTTATTGTGCATCACGACAGTCGGAACCCGCGCATTAATGGTTACAGGCTTAAACCGCCTTACCCGCAATCTGAAACGCTGGTGGATATCCGTAATAATGTCTTTTACAACTGGGGCGACAACAGCGGTTATGGAGCAGAAGGTGGAAAATTCAATCTTATCAATAACTTTTACAAGCCAGGCCCTGCGTCGGAGGCCAAACATTTCTTTCAATTCTGGGCAAAGCCCGAATTACCTGGCACCCAGGCGTTTATCGCAGGTAATGAAATAGACGGAAGACCTGATGTCACAAAGAATAATCGCTTGGGCTTGTCGGTGAAAAATCAGAAAAAACTGTCTGCCGAAGCGGTTGAAGCCGTGTATGCCTCAACCCTTGTAAATACACCTTTTGAACAGCCAGATAGCACTACGCTATCGCCTAAAGAGGCCTATGATTTGTTGATAATCAAAGGTGACGTAGGGGCTAACAGGAATGCCGGGGGCGGATTCCAGGACTCTGTCGATACACGTTTGTTAAGTGAGATTCGACGGGGTGAACCGACGTTTGGCAATGGTTTAATCAATACTGAGCTCACTGTACTGAGTGCCGGCGGTTGGGCAGATTATGCCAAGGAATTTAGCGCTGGGGCACAATAATACGCTGGTTACTCTGCTTAGCCGTTCCATCTCTGCAGAGTAACCACAGCTACTTCATTTCTACGCTAATTTGCGAGCGTTTACCCTATCTTGTTCTACTGTTATGTTTTCTTTCCCCGCTAGTGTCATTTCTGTTAATAAAATGTTGATCTCGTGTTGGAATGGCGATATATTGCCACCGGTGGCACTGGTTTGGTGTGTTATACCTGTTGTACGTGCCATTAGAAAAAATTATATCGCCACTCATCAACACCAGCCCTGAGGCTCGTGTCTGGAGAAAGGATCATGAGAACATTTAAGTTAAACGCGGTAATGGCCTGTCTGGCATTCAGTTTGCCCGTTTACGCACAACAAGTTTCGACGCCAGCCGAACAAGAAAAAGCCAATGCCACTGCGCAACAACCAGCGCAAACCGATGCTGAAGCTCAACAAGCACAACAGAACAACGAGCAACAGGATCTGGAAATTATTCAGGTTAAAGGTGTAAAAACAGCAGATCTGAAAGCCCGTGATTTGGAACGTATGAAGGATGGATTCAGCTCGGTGATTTCTACCGATGAATTGGGTAACTTCGTAGACCAGAACGTGGCAGAGTCTCTGCGTCGCCTGCCCGGCGTAACATTACAACGAAGCGAAGGTGAAGGTAAGTTTGTAGCCGTGCGCGGGTTAGGCCCAAGCTTCGTTACCGTCAACATGAACGGTGCAGAAATGGCCGGTGCGGGTGAAGACCGTGCGGTCAGTCTGGATGCATTACCTGCAGATTTGCTGGGGACTATTGAAGTACTGAAGTCGTTAACACCCGATCAGAACCTCAATTCAATTGGTGGTACCGTTAACGTTAAAGCCATTTCGGCCTTTGACCGTGGAAAGGAAACGCTCAACCTGAAAATTCAGGATGCGTACAATGAGTTACGCGAGTCTCATTCTCCTCGTTTCAGCCTGAACGGGACTGAACTTCTGATGGGTGACAAAATTGGTATCGGCTACGCGTTCTCTTATGAAGACCGCGAAACGTTGATCGACGAAACTCGCCACCACAGCACCAACGAAATGAAATTCTATCGTGCGGACTTTCCACTAACCGACGAAGACATTGCAGCGGATAACTTTGGTCCGGAAATTCTGGGGCCTGCGCAACTTGAAATGCGCCGTGAAATCGCTGACCGTACCCGTACCGCAGGTGCATTGAACGTAGAATACAAGCCTTCAGATGACGCCTATTACTATGTAAAAGGTACCTATACGAAATACGAAGATGGTGACTTCGCGCTGCGTGAATTCTACGACTTCCAGGATGCGGGTTCATTTGGCAACGACGAAATCATTTACGTAAACGATCAGACAAAGGAATTTATTCTCTCTGACATCGATGTATTCCATCAGCACTTTATTCAGGAAAGTACCAACGAAACCACCACGTTCAGCGTAGGTGGAAGAAATACGTTCGATAAAACCTGGATCCTGGATTATGAATACGCACGCTCAAAGTCTGAGGAAGACTCTCGAGGCGACCGCCGTGTGCAATTCCGTGAGCGGGATTTGATTGTTTATGGTCAGGGCCTGCGCAATACCATTAATGCGCGAGTAATGAGTCCTGAAGAAGCGGCAGCCTTCGCAGGACTGGACTACACAGACGACATGTTTGGTAGCTCAGGCCGTGGTGATGCCAGCGATCTAAGTAATTTCGCCTTTGATAATCTGTTCCTTGAAGGCGGTGTGCGCACTGATGATCTGGAAAGCTTCCAGTTCAATTTGCGCAAAGACGTGTACAGCGATTACATCAACTACGTCAAAGTAGGTGGCTTGTTCACCCAGCGATTCCACGAGCGGGACAAAAACCGTTGGAGCTTTGACCCATCTGCAGACGATTGTAATGACGATCAAGCGTGTATCGATGTGGTGAATTCCAGCCTGGCTGATTACCCCAGTGCCATTCCGGCCAACAGCGATTTCCAGTACCCGTTTGAGAGTGCTGCCACGGTAGATGCCATGGTAGATGTTACTCGTCAAACAGTGGAGAGCGCAACCAATGGTGAAGAGTCGATTGAAAGTACTAAAGGCGACTACACCATAAATGAAGACACCAAAGCGCTGTACGCCATGACCGAAATTCCATTGGGAATGGACGCCACATTGATTACCGGTGTGCGCTGGGTAGAAACCGAGTTTGCATCCACGGGCTTTATGTCGTTGGAAAACGATGACTTTGAGTTCAATGGTGCAGGGAACGGTAGCCTGGATATTGCAATTCCACTGCCAGAGGCTTCCATTAAATACAGTGAATTCTTCCCTAGTGCCCATATTCGCTATGAGCCTACTGAAAATATTCTGGTTCGTGGTGCAGTGTGGACCAGTTTCACTCGCCCATCGTTCAAGCAGGCGCGTGGCTATGCGACCTTCGATAGCGATATCGAACTTTGCCCACCGGCCAGTGATAATTGCGATGATTCACAAGGTGGCGCAAGCATCCGTCAGCTACAGGACTACATTCTTGCATCAGACAACGCGCTTGATGTGGGTAACCCTAACCTGACTGCCATGACGTCAATTAACTACGATGCGTCATTGAGCTGGTACGCCAGTGAAGACCTGTTTATGGAAATTGGCCTGTTCTACAAAGACATTGAAAACTTCATTGTTGATGTAAACGGTATTTCCATGTCGCTGGCTGACCTGCCAGTGCGCCTGCCGGTGAATCAGGTGACTGAATTCGTTATTCCACAGGACCTGGTAATGGACGAAATCAACATCACACTGAACGGCGACAAAGCCAAAGTGTATGGTGTTGAACTGAGCTACAACCAGTACTTTGAAAACGGCTTCTTTATTCAGTCGAATGCCACATTCCTGGACAGTGATGCGCGCTTAGACGGCACAGTACGTCAAGGCTCTGTGCCACTGCCTGATCAGGCTGACCAAACCTTTAACCTGACGCTGGGTTGGGAAAACGAAGTATTCTCGGCACGTTTAATTACCAACTACCGTTCCGACATTCTGGAACAAATTGGTTCGTGCCCGGTATCTGCAGATTTGGCTGACGCCAAGGCGTGTAAAGTCTGGGGAGACCAGTATCAGGCCGGTTATACCAGCGTAGACATGAAGCTGAAATACGATGTTAGTGAAAACGTACAGTTGTATTTCGATGCACTCAATCTGACGTCTGCCGAAGATTTACGCTACTTCGAGGGTAACGAATACAGCGGTGGCAACATCCTGTATCAGAAGGAAGTATACGGCCAGACCTATCAGCTGGGTGCCACGATCAAGTTCTATTAATGCAGGGATTGAGGCATTGCCTCAGAACAATTAATCGAATCGGGAACGTGGCACAGAATATCGGGTAACTGAGGTTCCCCGCTAGCTGCACTCCCGCTCTATCATCCTTGGGAGGGTGAACATGAAAAAGCTCAATCGCATAGCCGCCATTATGAGCGGCGCCGTGCTGGTGACCGGCTGCGGATTTGAACAAACCATAAATGTAAAAGAAGAGCCCGCGCCTGCACTGACCGGTCAGTTTGTCGATGCGCCGGTAGGTGGCATTAGCTACAGCTCAGAGTCTTTCCCCGACGGTACAACCAATGACAACGGGGAGTTTTCCTATTTCCGTGGAGACCAAATCACGTTTCATATTGGTGATTTCGCGTTTCCGAGCGCGCCGGCTTCAAGCTTGTTAACGCCGCTGGCGCTGTTTAAAACCGATAACCCATTCAACCCTGCGGTAGTAAATACGCTGCGTTTATTGCAGGCGCTGGACACCGATGCTGATCCGAGTAACGGCATCAGTATCTCTGCCAATGCAGCGGCGGCCGCACAAATGACCCTGGCCGACGGTGAAACGATAGAAACCTTCTTTGCCCAAGACCCGGACGACTTCGCAGCTGATGTTGAGCCTTGGCTGGCAACGGCAGGCGGTAGTGCGAACCTGGTGGGTTACGACGAAGCGGTTGAACACTTCGTCGATTATCTTGAAAGCGAATACGGTACCCTGCTTACCAATGCAATCAATGTAGAGTTGATCACAGGTACACTGTACAACACCTTTATTCGCGGCAGCAGTGCCTTAAAAAACAGCATTAATTTCCTGCCTGATGATGCCACTGGCATGACAGGTACGTTCACCATGGTGGAAGGCGAGTCAACAGTAACCGGTACTTACGGCTATGCGTTTGGTCGTCGTGCATTGGTGTTGACCACAGAAACCAGTACCCATTATTTGGTATCCCGCTCGTTTAACACCGTAAATCAGGTGTACAGCCTTTGCTGGTTCGACAATCCTACGCAAGCGGTAACCAGTTTGGTTCGTATGTGTGATGCCGATGAAGATCCAAAAGACAACCTGCTGGTACTGACCGAAGAGCAGGCCGACCTGGAACTGATTGCGCTTGAAGAAGCGGCATCAGCCATTGAGCCTGCGCTGGCAGAGAGTTTCGATACCGATATCACCACCTTCTTTTCGTCGGGCTACAAACGCCTGACAGAAGATGAAAATGCAGGTGCGATGTATTTCAAAACCGGTGGAAGCCCGATCATTGACCCGGATCTTGGGCAATTAACCCTGGCGGGTGCGCGTTTTACCATTGGTAACGCCGCTGCCAGCCCGAGTACTGAAACAGCTGATTCAGATACAGTGGGCACCGGTATCTTCAATATTAGTCAGGGCTTTACCATTAGCTTTGACGTTGTTGATCACAATGGCTCAGGTAGCATGAACATCTACGTAGATAACAACACTACCAGCCAAAGCAAATCTATCCACGGTGCTGCCAGTAAGTTTATTGGCATGAGCATCAGTGAAGAGAACTTCCCGATTGGTCAGCGCTTTACTTATACCTATGTACCGGGTACCGACGTTACTGGTCTGCCAGTGGACGATCCGGACGCGCGTATTTTAAACCCTGATGTAACCAACTCGTTCTTCCAGCTTCGTACCGACAGCTCAGGTAGCATTACCATCGACAACCTGACTATTGAAACGGTTGCTGATGCGGTAGATGTGCCACAAGAACCTGAAGAGCCGGAGGAACCGGAAGAGCCGGAAACACCTGAACAACCCGTAATTCCACAGGTTGACCTGCCACTGGTTTACGACTTTGTGGGTGTAACTGAAGACATTTTCTCAGTCGCTTTTGCCAGCCTGGTAAACAGTGCCGGTGAAACGCTGCCCATGTACACGCGCACCGGTGGTTCAGTCACCGTTGTCAGTGAAGGTCTGCAAATTGATTCTGGCCGCTTTACCATTGGTAACTCAACGCCAGACGTAGATACGTCAGGTGATGATGTCACTAACTCGGGTGTGCTGGATCTAAGCCGCCCTTATAAAGTCGTCATGGACATTGTATCGGTAAGCGACCCGGATGGTGACAACAACTTCCAGATTTATGTGGATAACAACACCAGTAGCAGCAGTAAGTCTATTCTTGGTGGTGCATCGAAATTCTACAGCGAACTGATCAACACCCTTACACCAGGCACCACGCTGGAAGTGGAAGGCCCTATTGCCTCGGAAAATTCCTTCCTGCAACTTCGCACAGAAAGCGGCGGTACCGTAGTCATCAACAATCTGCGCATTGAATATCTTGACGATACCAGTGTGTTCTCGTGTGACGACCAGCCCGAGCTGTATTTCTGCGATGATTTCGCCAGCGGTACAACCGACAACTGGGAATTACTGGCGCAACCAGACAACGCAGAAGGCGCGGTAGGTAGCTTCGACGTCTTTAACGACAACGGTAACAAAATGCTGCGTTATACCGCAGGCAGTACCGGCGGCGAAATCCTGCAGTTAACCGAAGCGGCCATGGCGCAAATTCCGGATACTGCAGATTACTTTGTAGAAGCACGTATTCGACCTCGTCAAAACAGCACCACTGCCAATAAGCAGCTTTACTTCACTGCCCGCTACGACAGCGAAGGTAACTGGTATGGCGGCGGTATGAACCTGCAAAACTCGTCCAGCAACACGCGTATTGAGATTGCTATTAGCACCGACGGTTCGATTAACCGCCCAGTGCAGGCAAAAACACCGTTGTTACTCGGTGAGAAAGACGGTACTGACGGCGTGTGGTACCGCGTGCGCTTCGACCTGGTTGGCGAAACGTTAACAGCGTATCTGGATGGCGAAGAAATGGGATCGGTAACGGACAGCACGTTTACCGCTAAAGGCCTGATCGGTATGTTCACTAACAACCGTTCGTTTGAAATGGACGACTTCAAAGTAGGTGACCCAACCGTTAAACCCGTGCAGTTAACGTTGGACTACAAAGACACCACCTGGGATACCACCACGACCAGTGACCCGCTGTACGTGTATGTCACTGCTGTGAAAAACGATGGTGTCACTGACGATACGTTTACCGTGACATCGTCTAAAGACAGTGTGGTAACGGCGACTGTTGATGGTCCGAATGTGACACTGACACCGGTGGGTGCTGGTAGTGCCACTATCACCTTTACCTCAGGCTCAGACGCTACGCTAACCCGCAGCATCGAGGTCATGGTAACCGAAGGTTTCGTCATGCCGTCGAGCGAGTATGGCGACCTTACCGGTAAGGTATCACCTGCCCTGGCATCAACCGGCGCGTACATTGATGGTAAGCTGATGCTGACCTTCGACAACGCACCTACGCTGGGCGAAGTAGGCGAAGTGCGTATCTACAACGCGGCTGATGATACGGTTGCAGATGTGATTTCCCTCGGTGGTGAAATTAATGCACTCGGTTACAGCGGCCAGGATCGCCTGCGTCGGGTGAACTACCGCGCGTTTACTGTTGAAGGCAATACCTTAACGATTGTGCCTCATAACAATGCGCTCGATTATGACCAAACCTACTACGTCGCCATTGGTGACGGTGTGGTCACCAATACACAGCTGAACGGTGTGGACTTTACCGGCATGGGTAAAAACGCAGGCTGGGAATTCTCGACCAAAGAGATAGGCCCGTCAGGTAATGACGTTACGGTCGACGACGACGGTCAGGCTGATTTCCGCACTGTACAAGGCGCTCTGAACTACGTAATGGAAAATGTAGCAAAAGACACCGCCGCGACTATTACCGTGAAGTCAGGTATGTATAACGAATTGCTGTATGTTCGCAATAAAAACAACCTGACTATTCAGGGTGAAGACCGCGACGATACCGTTATTTACTACGACAACTACGAGTCGTACAACGGCGGTACAGGTGGCAGCGAACCACTGGGCACAGGTACTCCGAACGGTGGCCGCAGTGTGTTCCTGGTAGAAAGTGCTGACATGCTGGTGCTGAATAACTTCACACTGAAAAACAGCCATACGCGTAACAGTGTGGATTCAAACCAAGCGGAAACGATCTACTTCAACAGTAGTCATCGCTTAGTGGCCAACAACATGAACTTCATGAGTGAGCAGGATACCCTGCTGCTGAAAGGCTACAGCTGGTTCTACAACACGCTGGTGGCGGGTAACGTCGACTTCATCTGGGGTTATGCAAATGCAGCCTTGTTTGAAGACAGTGAAATCCGCACTATCGGTGATTCCAAGTACGGTGCAGATGCGACATCGCCAGGTGGCTATGTGCTGCAGGCGCGTGTACAGAACGAATCTGACAAAGGCTTTGTATTCCTGAACAGCGACTTTACCCATGGCCCTGGTCCATTGGGTACGACAGTTGAAGCGGGTTCAACTTATATTGCCCGCAGTGGTGGCAACAGCAACTACTTCGACAATATTACGTTGATCAATAATACCTTTGGTGAGCATATTGCTACGGTAGGCTGGGCTTACGATGGCATCAATGGTCAGCCTCAGCCTAACCCGGATCCGGCTACGGCCACAGCGGGCTGGCGTGAATACGGTAGTACAGACGCACAGGGCAACGCGCTGGATCTTAGTGCTCGCGTAGGTGGCTACACGCTAACTGAGACTGAAGCCGCGGATTACAGCTCACGTGCAAGTGTGTTCGCAGGCTACAACGACGGTGCAGGTTGGGATCCTCAACCGCTGGATGCCCCTGTGATTGTTGAAACCGAAATCGACAAAGGCTTTGCAGGTTACAACTTTGATATTACCGGCGGTGCAGGTGGTATGGTTGTAACTGTGGATACCGGCGCGAAATTAACGGCTGCGCTTGAGCAAGCCAAAGACGCGAATTCACCGATTATTATCTATGTCGACGGTGTGATCACCGACGCCAATAACGATGGCAGCGGTCGTTCCATTGAAATTAAAGACATGGACAATGTGTCAATCATAGGTGTGGCTGACCGAGGTGAGTTCGACGGTATCGGTATCTCGATTCGCCGTGCCAACAACATTATTGTGCAAAACCTGAAGATCCATCACGTATTGACGGGTGCGAAGGATGCCATTTCTATTGAAGGTGATGACGATGGCTCGACGACCAGCAATATCTGGATTGATCACAACGAGTTGTACAGCACGCTGGACGTAGACAAAGACTACTATGATGGCTTGATTGACTCTAAATCAGGTGCCAAAAACATTACGATTTCGTATAACTACCTGCACGATCACTGGAAAGCGTCGCTGCATGGTCATACCGAGTCAGATACGGCCAGTGACAATACAGATCGTCTGATAACGTTCCACCACAACCGTTTTGAGAACATCGAGTCGCGCTTACCGCTGTTCCGCTACGGTCATGGCCATCTGTATAACAACTACTACAACAACATCAATTCAACGGCGATTAACTCGCGTATTGGTGCAGAGCTGCAAATCGAGAACAACGTGTTTGAAAACACCCAGAACCCGATTGTGTCGTTCTACTCTGATGTGATTGGTTACTGGAATACCTCGGGCAACCTGTTTGGTACCGGTGTCACCTGGACCACCCCATCGGGTACCGATGTGGTAGCGGGTCCGGACCAAACGCCAACCAGCAGTTATGAAGTGCCTTACGATTACAACCTGGATGACACCAGCATTGTGAAAAGCAAGGTCATCAACCACGCTGGCGTAGGCAAAATAGACCAATCCGGGCTTGATATCCCTGCGATAACAGACGGTGGAAGCGATGGTGGTTCTGGTACGGGTGAAGCAACGGATGTCACGCTGCCATACAGTGAGGACTTCAGTGCTGCCGATGCCAGTGCCTTCTTCAGCGCCGACTATAAGTCGATGCCGGATGACAGTGCAGCGCCGTTACACAACATCACAGGTGGTGGCAGTGGTATCACGGTTGCTGACGGACAAATTACGCTGGACAGTGCGCGTTTCACCATTGGTGATACGCAACCTGGCACAGATACGGCCGATAGCGATACAGCGGGACGTGGTGTGTTCGATTTAAGCCGTCCATACAAGGTGTTGGTTGATATCGTCAGTGTGAGTGACCCGGATGGTGACAATAACTTCCAAATCTATGTGGATAACAATACCAGTAGTAGCAGTAAGTCTATGCATGGCGGTAGCTCGAAGTTCTTCGCCAAGCTAATCGGTGAGCTGACGATTGGTACCCTCGAAGTAGAAGGTCCGGTAGCTACAGCAAACTCGTTCATTCAGTTGCGTACCGAAAGTGGTGGCGTAGTGGTGCTGGATAACTTCAGATTGGAATACCTGGACTAGCGTTTATACCTGGGGGAGGATGTACAACTTCCCTACTATGAACTCGAAAATCCGCGTACCTGAAAAGGACGCGGATTTTTTATTTTTATAAAAACAGGTATTGGTTACTGGCTCTATCAATGGCAGTAATAATAAAAATATGATCTTTTTATAAAAATCATTAGTAATAAAATCAGTAACTAACAGTATTTTTGTATACGATTAAAAAATTGTGCTGGCATTTATTACAGTATTGTCATATATTGAATAAGGCAACAAAGCGAAGGAGGATGTATGATGAAAGCACTTAAACGTTTCTTCAAGCGAGCGCATCCGTATACTGTTGCTTATTACCTAGGTAGAAAGAATACTCAGCGAATCTTAGACTGTAAGATCAAAAAGAAATCGAAACTACTGGCAGAGCAACATTAGCTAGTGCTTGAAGAGAAAAGGCTCCATTGTGGAGCCTTTTTGCATTTCCGGGAAAAAGACCTGTCGGTTTTTGTTTTACCAAGGAAAGGCAATCGGAATCAGTACATAGCAACACGCAAACACCCACAGCAGCATTGGCGAACCTAGCCGAATAAAATCACTAAAGCGGTACTTTCCTGGCTCGACAATCAAAGTCACTATGGGAGAGGCGATGGGGGTCATAAAGGCAGCCGATGCCGCAAACAACACCGTAATAGCCAATGGGTAGGGCGACACGCCTAATTGTTGCGCAAGGCTAATGGCAATCGGCGCCATCAATACTGCTGATGCGGTGTTAGACAATATGTTCGTCATTAATGCGGTGAGAAAAAACACCATTACCAGCACCGTTTGCGCAGAGGCGTTCTCGGCAATACCCAGTAATCCGTCTACAATCATGCCTGTTCCACCGGTTTGCTGTAATGCATCGGCTAGCGGGAGCATGCCCGCCAGTAATACCAGACTTTGCCAGTGAATGGCGCGGTAGGCGTCTGCGGCGTTCAGGCAGCGAGTCACAATAGCGGCAATAGCTGCTAGCAGCACCGAGGCGACTAACGGCAGCCAGTTGAATACAGAGCTGAGTACCATCAGTGTGGTAATGATCAGCGCCGCCGGCATTTTTTGAAATGCTGGTACAACATCCGAGGCTTCGGCAGGCGTTTCCAGTACGACAAAATCGTGGTTTTGCTGCTGTAAGTGCGTAATTCTGGCCCACGGACCTGTCACCAGTAAGCTGTCTGAGGGCTGTAAAAGGAGATCCTGAAAATGTTCAATAGACTGACGGTTTCGCCTTACGCCAAATACATCCAACCCATAGCGGTCCCTGAATTGCGCCTCCCGAATCGATTTACCAATCAGCTTTGAATCCGGATGGATTAATACACTGACTGCGCCGAACTCCCAACTGCGATACTGAGTTTCCAATTGAGAGGGGTGGAAAACAAATAATTGATTGGCCTGTTTGGCTTCGTCTAATTGCGAGGAGGGTATGGCAACGTGCAGCACATCGTCACTGTGCAGGACGATATCGGGTGACACCCCCGCTTTTAACTCACGCCATCCGCGAACCCGTTGCGATAAATCCAGCACTCTTAATCCGTATCGCTTATAGAGCTCACTTTGCGCAATAGTCTTGCCATGCAGGGGGGAGTCAGGGCCAATTTGCAGGTAAATCAGCTCCCTGTCTACCCTATATTCGTCCCACAAGGCTTGTATCGACCGCCGCATAGAAGTGGTATCAGTGGAGTCGGCTTTGGGTAACAAATGTTTACCTATCACAACCATGTAGAGCATTAATCCGGCTAAAACGACAATACCAATGGCGGAAAAGGAAAAGAACCCCAGTGGCTGAAAGCCCTGATTGCTCAATTCTCCGCTGATAACCAGGTTGGGAGGTGTAGCAATGAGCGTTAACATGCCGCTGACCAGCGCAGCATATGACATAGGGAGCAAGAGTTGCCCTGCGCCACCGTGACTACGCCGCGCGATGCGCATAACAATGGGAATAAAAATTGCGACAACGGCGGTGGAACTCATCACCGCACTCAGCAGCGCGCAGGCAAGCATCAACATGATCAGTAGACGGCTTTGTGAGCCCTGACTATGTTCCCCGATCCAGTCGCCAACGAATCTCGCTACCCCGGTACGGTCGAGCATTTCACCGACTATCAACAGACCTGCGATGAGGATGACGACCGGATTGCCAAAACCTGACAGTGCCGCATTGACGGGCAGAATACCGGTCAGCATTAACGCCAGAATAACGACCACGGCAATCAAATCGTAGCGGACGCGATTCGTCGTCATCAGCAAGGCTGCAACGGCGATGATTATAAATACACTCTGAGCATGCAAATGGACTGGAACTGAAAACACGACCAATATTTCCCGTAAGGCTGACTAAAACATACGATGAGACTGAAAACGCCAGATTAGCGTCAGTGGCCAAAAAGCGCCAGGGTGTGGATCAATAGTGCGAAGAATAAGTCGAGGATAGTCAGCAATAAATGCCCCCGCGCCGTGGGTCTGTTCCTGTCCTTGTGAACAGCACGGGAGCTTTCCTCTACCAAACCTGACGATGCAGATATGTCAGGTGGGTAGTAAACTTACTTTATCAAATTAGTCTTACGGCGGTTTAAATCAGCCGGATCGACTACGGGCCAATTGTCTTCCCAGGTAATGGGTAATATGCGTAGTTTTTGAAGGGCATTGTCGGCGCTTTCATAGGCGTGGAGCACCAGATAGTCTTTGCCGTCGAAGGTATAAGCTGCATTGTGGCCCAGTGCTACCCAGTCTTTGTTTCCTTCAATGACCATAGTGCCGCCACCGTCGAGCAGTGATACGCCATCTCTGTCGAAATAAGGGCCCATTACCGTTTTACTGCGTCCAACGCGAACGTTGTAAGTGCTATCCATGCCGCGACAACACTTGTCGAAAGACACAAACAGATAGTAATAGCCGTTTTGCTTAAAGATATAAGGCGCTTCAATAGCGCCTTCGCCTGGATCTGCGTCATCAGTGGTGTTGGCACCAGGGCGCTTAGCAATGGTGTACCACTCTTGTGGCTCGGCCAAACGCACCATATCGTCATCCAGTTTGACCAGTTTTAATCCTTCCCAGAATGACCCAAAGCTCATCCAGGCGTTGCCATCGTCGTCTTCAACAATCGCTGGATCAATGGCATTCCAGTGATCGCGATTAGGCACAGAATCAATCACAACACCGTAATCTACCCACTCGTAGTCGGGTGAGTCAGGATCCAGTGTGGTGTTAACGGTTACGCCAATACCGGAGGTATTTTTGCCAAATGCGGAAGCGGAGTAATACAGATAGAACTTACCGTTCTTTTGATAAATGTCCGGTGCCCAAAGGTGACCATTAAAACCCGGTGCTACGCGACGTGCCCAGCTTGGCTCGTCGGGAAATACACGGCCGGTCAGTTGCCAGTTCACCATGTCTTTCGATTCGTAATAGGTAATACCCGGACCGGTGCTGAAAACGTAATAAGTGTCGCCGGCTTTTGTCATTACCGGGTCGTGTACTTCAACCTGTTTGGCTTGTGCTCCACAGCCCGTCATTAGCAAGGCGCTAGCCATTAAACCCGTGCCAGCTTTGATTAATCGGGTTGCCAGCGGGAAAGTTCGATATTGAATCATTTTTACCTCAATTCAAAAAGCATTTGCTAAGTGTAGCAGCGATCATGTTAAATATGTAATACAATATTAATAATTGGTTAGCAACTTGGCAACCGCTAAGTAGGGACAAGTGATGATATCTCAAACTATAAACAAAACACTGCGCGTAGGCGTCCAATTGGCAAGCCTAACCCTGATGGGCTTCAGTATGGCGTTAAATGCCACCTCCCTTGAGCCTATTGATAATCCTATTGTTATTCAACGGGCCGATCCCTGGATAGTCAGGCATGATGATACAGGGTGCTACACATTTATCGGTACCTCGCCCAAATTTGATGAAATAGAGTTACGCGAAGCGTGCCGGTTAAACGATTTGAAAATTGCTGAGCCAAAAGTAATTTGGAAAAAGAATACCAAGGGCCCGATGAGCGTAAATATTTGGGCCCCGGAGCTGCATGAAGTCGACGGTGACTGGTATATCTATTTCGCTGCAGGTGATATCGACCACCCGTGGAGTATTCGCATGTATGCCCTAAAAAACACTGCTGAAAACCCTATGGAGGGAAAATGGGTGGAAGCGGGGCGCATTGCGACACCTGTAGATTCCTTTTCGTTGGATGCGACGACGTTTGAGCATCGCGGAAAACGCTATTTGGTGTGGGCGCAGCAAGACGCCGAACGTACTTACAACTCTGCATTGTGGATAGCGGAAATGGACTCACCCACGTCGATTAAATTCGACACGGTTACCTTACTTAGCGAACCAAAACTCGATTGGGAAGTCTTGGGCTATAAGGTAAATGAAGGCGCCGCTGTCATTGTAAGACACGGACGCGTGCTCGTTACTTATTCAGCCAGTGCTACGGATCACCGCTATGCCATGGGTTTATTGTGGGCAGATGAAAATGCAGATTTACTGGACCCTACAAGCTGGCACAAGAGTGACAAGCCAATCTTTACTACCAATGCTGCAGCAGGGCGTTTTGGTCCGGGTCACAACGGATTCGTAAAAGCGGAAGACGGGGTTACAGACCTTATGATTTACCACAGCCGTGACTATGAAACACTGCGCGGTACGCCCCTTACCGACCCCAATCGTCACGCCAGAGCGCGGGTTATCTATTGGGATGCCGAGGGATTTCCCGTATTACAGCCTGAGTTAACTGATTAGCGAACGTAGGCTGCCGAAATGTGTCGCTGATTGGATTCTTCCACCCTGCCTTAATTTTTCCTCCTGTGGTCCCGGTTTAGTGAAGCGAATACCGGGACCTCGGAGCATTGCAAAGCAATGGCATAACTTCTAAGATTAAATTTCATTCAATTACACTATTCATAGGGAAATGAACATGGATGCAATCAGCTCAGTTCAGTTCAGCTTGTCATATTAGGTATTGTCGCCGTGACGTTAATGCTAGAACGAATCGCCATTGTTAGTCCTGGCTCAGGCCAACCCATTTCTCTATTTGCCCTGTGGGGCCTGCCGATAGCGATAATTATTTACCGCAAGAAAGACTGGCATAA
>NZ_CFIDRX010000057.1:0-23669 GCF_984433645.1 Marisediminitalea sp. | reverse complement strand
GCTAAACAACCCAATTCCATCAATAAAGCAGCATAACGGGCTTTATCTTGTCTCTGCAGCCACAAAGGGTGACACATCTATAACGATCGGTGGTTTTCCTACAAATTTAACGAAAGCGGTATCAGTTGACTTCATAAAGCTGGACGGATCACCAAAGTGCTACCGTATAAAAGCCCCGGCTGATTCAAACTCTTCTGGTCAAGCAGTCGTTGAGCTCACTCAGGCGCTAATTCAGAACTACCCAATTAATACTTTGATCGACTATGGCGAAAACGTTGTTTTTCAAGTGTCCATGGAAAATCGTGATTCAGGTGATATTTCATCAAGAAATAGCAAGTACATTGTCCACGATGTCGAGTTAATCGAACAGTTATGATCCCACACACCGCGTCAAAATTAGCTCGTTTAAGAGACAAACCCAAAATCAATCATTTGATCAAGTTTCAGATTGGCAGCACCTGGTATTACTTAACTGATGCTGATGTGCCCATTGATTACGGCGGCGCGACATACGTGCCGGGTTACCTCGACTCTGAACAGGTTGGAGAAATAGAGGTAACCAGCGACCCGAAAACCAACGATATCCCAATTGATTTAGAGGCCCATGAAAATACATTTGTGGGCCTTTTGCTTTCAGGCGACTGGATGAACAAACCGCTCACCATTTACAAGTACATTTGGGATGACCAGGGCGAGATTCTGACTAAAAACGCATTTCAGGGGCTGCTTAGTGATTTTGAATTATCTGAGAGCTCACAAACCGCATCCATCATTGTTTCGTCTATCTGGGCCGACTTCGAGAAAACAGCCGGCATCCGCACAAATCCGGCCAGCCAGAACCGTTGGTACCCGGGTGACACCGCCTTTAAGCACGCTGTTCAAGCTATGAAAAAAATCTATTGGGGTAAAGCCGCCCCGGACGATGGCCAAATTGAATTCTTTGGCAACACGATCCAAGTACCAACTGGGTATCAGCAGTAATGAGTATTTTAAAAGATGCGTTTGGCTTCCTGGTTGGCTGGCTGATTGATGTTCCTGAGCAAGAGTACAGAGGAACAGAATTAACCAAGGCTGCCACGGATGACTACATCAAAAAGGTGTATGGAACTGTTCGCCAACAGGCTGGCACCATCATATTTAAACGCACTAACGATGCCGATAACGACAAGATCAAAAACGACCTGCTTCACATTGTAATTGTGTGGGCTGAAGAGTGCGCCAGTGTTTCAGAGTGTTACATTGATGACATCCCGGCATCGTCGAACAATGCTATCTTCTTTGCTAAAAAGAACAAGCGTGTTGTCTATGCTGTAAATTTCCCAAATGGAATGGATGGCTACACCAGTGCCCAGTTAAACGCGGCAGGCTGGACCAATACCGATAAGTGCGAGGGCAAGGCCTGCACTTATGTTGTACTTGAGGCGCACAAAGGCGATAACGCCATTACCTCTGAGCCCAGCTTGAAGGCTGATTTGGTTGGTACCACTACAAGCAACCCGGCTGCCATTCTTAAGGATTATCTGAAAGACCCTATAAACGGAAAGGGCCTTGATGATACATACCTGAACCTGCCGGCGTTCTCTTCGGTTGAGGCGTTCTGTGATTCACAGGTTGAGACTTATACAGGGTCCGGTGTTTATCGAAATCTGTTCACCTGTAATATTGCGCTCGACACGTCCCAGACAATACTGCAAAACACCAATGACATTCTGAGAACCTTCCGCGGCTTGCTGCCAATTCTGGATGGAAAACTAACCCCGATTGTTGAAAAAGACGATCCGGTGGTCTCGTTAGAAATCACTGAAGAAGATATTGACGAGCTGGGGCCAATCCGCAACAGCTCCAAAAAGGACCGCTATAACCAGGTAATAGTGACGTATTACGATGCGGAAGCTGATGGCACTGCACAAGAGGCGGTTTACCCTGAAGTTGATAGCGCTACTGATATCGCCTGGTTGGCTGCAGATAACGGTGTTCGACTGGAAAGAACGGTTGATCTGAAGGGCTGCAACAACTATTACGAGGCGCTGGCCTTCGCCAAAATTCTGGCGGAAATATCCCGTGAGCAGCTGAGCACCACAATCACCATTAAGGGTATCTGGGCGACTCTATTCGAAGTAGGCGACATTGTTAATGTTAGCCACTCGTATCCGGGCTGGGAGCAAAAGCCGTTTCGTATTACCAATACGACTGAAAAAATGGACGAGGTGGAGTTAACACTTCGTGAGCATCAGCCATACATTTACGATTATTTCGGTGAAGGCAATAAGCCTGAAATACCTGATACCAGTATCGACGATTCACCGCCAGCGGTACCCGCCGATTTAACCATTACCCATAGTTACGACAACTTTAAACAGGTGCGCGTGTCGTGGGTGTCTGATGCGGCCCGTTTCGACTATCAGGTGATCGATGAAAACGACAATGTATTAGAGGCAGATCGCACGGCGCTCAACTATGTTGACCTGAAAGGCTATGCTTTAGGCACGTATACGTTCCGCGTTGCGGCCATCGGCGGCCTGAGCCGGTCTTCAGGCTGGGCAGAAATCACCATAACTTTGCAGGTGCCTGGTGTACCGTCATCATTGACAGTAAATGCCAGCAACTTCACGCTCGAATGTATTGCTAATTTACAGGGGGCCGATAGCGCCACCCAGTTTGAATATGCGTTAACACCGGCAAACCAGACAGCGGATCCTACTGATGTTCGGGGGCCGGCCGCGGCATACACTTTTCAAGGCTTGGCGCCTAACACTCAGTATAAAGTTTGGGCCCGCTCTCATAATGCGCTGGGAACCAGTGGTTGGATCTCCCAGCTAGAAACAACAGGATTAAAACCAGAGGATTTAACTGATCTAGTAGCAAACGTTGTTTTACCTGAGTCCACAGAGTCAATAAAGGACAAGTTTTCCGGTATCGCGAGCGACTTACAACAGGCTAGTGATCAATACAGCCAGACGAGCGGTGACTACACTTTGTTATCGCAAGCTCTTATTTCGTTAAATGATGACGTAGGTCTAGTTAAACTGGATGTGCAGACTCTGTTAAATGCCAAAGCAACGTTTGATGCAGAAATAACCCTTACCAATTTCCTAAATGCTGGATTCGGCTACGAGGATGAATTGGGCGATTGGCACGAGGGGGCGGCTTTTGCCAGGGCGTTTGATGAAATAAGAATAGAAAGACCCAGCGGAAGCTTTGTTTCTGTTTATGATTACGTAAATCTGTTGGAAACCAGAACAGGAGATCTTGAGGGGTTATACCAGTTCGGTGTGGAAACGTATAACAGCTTCACTGGAATTGAGATTAAGAGCGGAACAAGCGACGTTAGCTCAATTCGTCTTTTTATGGATAACCTTACTTTCGCCAGTAAAGATGGTCGGGTGGGTTATCAGTACAGCGCGGCATTGGGGCGGCATATTTGGTACGGCGCAACCGTACATATCGGTACCAATGAAATGTCGGTAGAAGATTTCGACCAGCCATTTGGCCCGGACAATTTAACTTATTGGCGAGGGCCAGTGCTGTTAAATATGGGTGAGCCTGACCTTTCACAGTTAATTAAAGCCAACGCGACAGAGTGGCGAGACGATACCGGCGCAAAATATACAGCTGGCGACTTCACCGCAAAGGGTGTGCTTGAGTCAAGTGCTTTAAAGGCGGGAAGCGGAATCATTCTGAATGACGAGGGGTTAACCGGCCCGCCAATCATATACACGTTCGCCAGTAGCAGAAGTAACGACCGTGTTGATCGAACACTTGTAATGCCAACTTTGTATGGACCAGGCTACGTAGTAACGCCGAATGTGGCTCACAGCAACTACCGGTTGTCCTATTACAACATGGATATGTTTCTAAAGGTGCTTTACACCAAAAGCGCGGGCACCAGCACGGTTTCCAACTATGAAATAGAAGTCAAATACACGTTTCAACCATCCGATCCAAGTGGGCCTACATACCCAACAGGGCATAATCAATGGGTTTCGGTACTCTATGGCAGTGTGAACCCGTTGCACGATTATGCTTCTGTGCCCTTGATATATCGATACACAACCCGTTCAGAGCCTTGGGATACATTGCAAATTAGAATTCTGGTTACCTCAGCATCTGGTGAAGGTAAGCCGCTTTCCGTTTTGGGTGAACTTACGGTGTTTAATCAAAACCGTTCAAGCAATACACCAGGCTCAATCAGCTCAGATAGCCATGATTCGCCGGGGAATGAAGAACCAGACTATGACGATATTTACGTTCCGCCAGGATATGTAGCGCCATGAGTACTTATAAATTGAGTGATGTCACAGTGCTTAATGGCGATACAGTCGTTCAGATTAATAATTCTGAGTCCGTATTAGGTGCGCTAAAAGGTTCCTTGGTCCAAATTGGTACACAACAGGCCGTGTTTCTTGATGCTGTGGATATCGAGAACTCTCAATTTTCGCTTACATTTCCATGGCCTTATCCCGATGCAGTTAATGTGGAATGCACTATCGCGCCGATATCGAATGTTATTGCATTAATGGATGTGTACGAAAAGGCCAAAACAACACTAGATTTATTATTGGCGCAAACAAATGTTACCCCGCCCACCAGGAAAGTAGCATCTGTCTCTGAAGCCATTTCAATGGTTAACAATGGCGATCTTTCAGATGGTGACGAGTTTTCCACCACCGCATACCGTGACGGATGGGCGGCTCAGACTGAAGCGCCAAAGGGTGGGAATAGCTATCAGGTTAAAAAATCAACTAGTTCAGGTGCACGGCCCGCTCATGATGGTGGTGAAATCATCCATGTGGGCAGTACCGAGTTTTATTTGTTGGGGCTGTTCCCAACAGATCCTACACCACACCAATTTGGCGCATACGGCGATGGTACCAACTTAGATACTGTTGCATTGCAAAATTGGTTAGCGTACAGCGTTAAAACCGGTGTAGGGCATGTACCGAAGGGAGAGTACCTGTATGACGCTGAGTTGGGTTTGATTGATAAGCCCGTGAGTATTTATGGTGCCGGTAAAACACAGTCTTTATTCAAGGCACTTCCTACATTTACTGGGTGGACAATAAGAATTAGAGAAACCGGTTTCGTTGTTTCTGGGTGGAACAAGGACCAGACAACGTATGATTTTAACGGCGAAGTGAGTGGGGTTAATTTTTCTGAATTCGCGCTGTCAGGCAATAGAGGTAATGGATCTTCTCAGGGTGGGATTCTGTTTTTAGACAGAAATGACAACGTTAATTTTAATTCGGTCTGGATCCATCATTTTTCAGCTGGTGGGTTAATCATAGGGGTTCGAGATATTCGGGCATCAGCCTATATACGAGAATCCGAATTCTATGATCTGCAGGTTCGTATGTGCGGTGATAGAAGCAACCCAGCAATGATCTTATCGTCAGACGGTACTGGGGACGCAACCAATCAGGTTAACTTTTACGGATTGAAAGTGGTTTGGTCACACGGTGAAGGTCTGGTGATCATGAATGACAATACCAATATCGCACTGCGCCGTGTTTATTTCTTTGGTTGCATGGTCCACGGCCAGGAAGGAAGTCTTCTTGAAGGCCGAAATCAAATCACAATCAAAGGTGACGTTAACCTAGTTTCGTTTTACGGATTACGTATTAACGCAACGGAAATTAACTCGTATTCAATTAGCCTAGAGGGGCATAATGGCCTGTATCCTACCGCTATCACTGCTGACATCGACATTACAACTGGTTATGGCGGCGGCATCCAGGTATTAGGTGGTCGGAATCACCGTTTCAACGTGAAAGGTTTATTCGTTGACGGCTCAGAGCTCAGTATCGGCGCTGATGTTGATGGTCCGATAGAAATGCTGGGCGCAATTAAAGAAGACTGGGAAATCGTTGGTGATGAAATTGCGATTGGTAAATGGGTGAGCAGTTACCTCAGCGAACCTGGTCTACCGGCTCGATTCGACGTGATCGCCGTAGGCTTAGAATCGGCAGTACAGCCTGAAATCCACGCGTTTCGAGGACACCCTCACGCTAAACTGGCATCGCCCGCAGGCTCCATTGTATTAAACCGTACCGGTACGCCAGATAAAAACTGTGACTCGATGTACTCGAAGGTGTCCGGTGATGGTAAATCTGGTTATTTCCCCGTTCAACTTTGCTTAGGTGGCACCACTGCAGAACGTCCTGTAGAGCCAACACTCGACCAGATATTTATAGATCACACGTTAGGCTATGTCATTTATTGGGATGGTACAGACTGGCGACCAGCATTTAACCTGGGCGGGAGTGATTTACCAGACCTGACTATTGATGTGAACTCATTAGATTCCATCGGCTATTCATTTGCTGTGGATGCGTCCACAAACCTACCGGGGACAGGGGATTATTTCATTCACACCTGGGGGGCAAATGGTGAAGTCAATAATTCAGTCCACTTTGCCGCCAGGCAAGGGCCGGTAAATGAGGTTCACGTACAGACAATTGATAATGACACCCCGAATGGATGGAGCCAATTACATCATTCGGACAATCTTGTATTTGCACAGAATAACGGTACTTCATCGATAGCTAATAACGGCACCACGTCGGGTGCCAATCTCAATCCATCGAAATCAGGCAACTGGCGAAACGTTTCCGGTAACTCTCTTGCGGTGGGGGCGCATGGCCTGTGGATGCGCGTCTAATCAAACTATAAAAATGGATCTCTAATGGTTGTAAAAAAAATCATTTCAAGCCCAATAAGCTCACCATTGAAAAGCATCATCAAGCCGGGATTGCCTCGATTGTTCCCGTTAATTATTACCGATGATGAGCGTGTAATTATAACTGATGATGAAAACATCCTAGTAGTGGAGAAATAATATGGCGGCAGTACAACAAACAATTACAGTCGGCAGTGATAGCAATGTTCCTGCCGCAAAAATGCAGGGTTTTACTGATGCAACGATGTTCAATGCCTTAAGTAAAGCTAGACAATTGCAAAACTCTAAGCCTGGGGCTACTGCAACCAATAGAGCGGATGCGCAAGCAAAAATTACTGGCGGCTATGTTGACGTCGGAGACTTGGTGTATATCGAAACACGACAGGCTAACTACCGACTAAAAGATGCAGGAAGTGCAGGGGCTAGGCCTGTTGATAACGGCGGGAGCGTTCTGCATGTCGGCTCAGCGGGTCTGTACCTGGAAACTAACTTTATCTATTCACCCTCACCGGCTCAATTCGGTGATGAAGATGATAAAACCACAACACAAGCCATGCAGGCGTTGTGGGCATGGGGCTCAGCCAATTTACGGGGAATTAATCTCGAAGAAAAAGAATATGTCATTACTGCACCTATCGGTAAGTTCACCAAAGCACTGACGGTAAAAGGTGGCGGGCCAACAAAATCTGTGATCAAGCTGGCAGCAACGATGACTGGGTGGGCAGTCGATTTCAAAGAAACCGGTTTCGTTGTGTCAGATTGGACGCGCGATGATGACACGATAACTTACAATGACGAAGTTAGCGGCGTTACGTTCAAAGACTTTTCAATTGTCGGTGACAGAAGCCAAGGCTCTGCGCAGGGTGGTGTTAGATTTTTCGACAGAAACGATAACATTCACACGAGTAGCTTTTGGGTTCAACATTGCTCATTAGGTGGCTTTGCATGTGGATTTTTAGAAGACAGGACAGTTGGCTATATTCGTGAATCTGAATTCTATGATTTGCAAATCCGAATGTGTGGAGACCGAACAAACCCCGCAATGTACATCGGTTCGGCAGGTACCGGCGATGCAACCAATCAACTAGATTTCTATGGATTGAAAGTCGTTTGGCCATTTGGGACAGGGTTGTTAATGGAGAACCTGGCAACGAACAAAGATATGCGAAGAGTCTATTTCCATGGATTCATGCTGCATGGCCAAGAAGACCCCGTGGGTACCGGCAAAGATTTATTAGCTATCGTCGGTAACATCACAAACGTTCGATTTAATAGTTTTCGGACAAACGCCGCTGAGTCAGGCGGTTTTGGTATGGCAATCCGCGGTGACGGTAGCGGCAACTACCCAACCGGTGTGAAGGCGCAAATATGCACCACGAACGCTCACGGCGGCGGCATTAAAATAGAAGGTGGCCGTAACCATGTTATTGAAGTGGATAGCATGTTCACGAATGAAAACCAACTGGAAGTCGATGCGGCAGTAGATGGTTTTATCTCGATTACGGGCATCAAAGACGGTTGGAACATGGCCATTGACCCTGTTGTGGAGCGGAAGTGGCTATCAACATACTACAGTGAAAGCCAAATTCCCGCCCGCTTTGAGCGTATCAAATTAGGCTCAAGCTCTGAATATCAGCCTGAGTTCATTGGTGGTGTTGGCTCTCCAGAGGGTAGTGTTAGTGCCCCAGTTGGTAGTATTTTTCTTAATCGGCAAGGTAGTGCAGACAAAAACTCTGATCAACTGTGGATGAAATTTTCCGGCAGCGGGGCCTCCGGCTGGTATCCCGCGCAGGCGGTGCTCAGTGGCTCCACGGCGGAGCGTCCTGCCAACCCCACCCCTAATCAGATGTACGTGGATGAGACGCTAGTAATGCCTATTTGGTATATAAATGGTGCGTGGCGAGATTCTCAAAGTAATTTAGTTTAGACAAAAAAAAGAGATTCAACATGACCTATTCAACTACAACACACCAGGGTGTCGTAGCCGAAGAACTCATAACCCTTATACAGCGGTTCAGCGATTTTGGCATTCTACTAAATCACTGATTCCGTTGTGTTTGTTGTTTCTCTGATTCTCGTTCTTTTCACCCGCTAAAAAACTTAAAAATACAGTGTAGGTTATTGATAGTTATGATTAATGTGCTTTTTCGCTCGTTTATCATGGGGTGTCAGGGGGCGGAGCGTGGATCCCGCCCTCGTTTTGGGGTCAAAATGGGGTCATAATTTGTCGGTTTTAGTCGGTTTTAGTCTAACACCTATCCTCTGCACCTTAGAGAATAAGCGACTCACGCCGACTGGCATTTTTAATCAGCCGGTTCAAGTCCTGCCCCAAAAAGCCATGTGGTCAAACTCATTGCTAAGTTATTGATTTGCAATATATGCAAGGTGTGTAAAAATAGCCTGAAAAGTAATGTTTAAAAATACAGTTGTTTTATGCTGCAGGCCTTGTAAAGCAAGGTGTCTTTGAAATTTGGGTGGTAATCTTGAGGGGGTGGTGGCTTCGGCCGTGCGGGTTCAAGTCCCGCTTTCCGCACCAAATTTAAAGCCACCATTACGGTGGCTTTTTTTATGCCCCGGACAACGACAGCGTTTAAAATTGTTTCTATACTACAAACGTGTCAGTTTTATCAAGGTAACAGACATACAGAGAACCGGGGCGGCCTCGTCGCGGCTAAACAGACTCAGAGGGATTGATGGGAATTATAAAGCTGTTGGCGTCATTAATACTGCCGCCGTTAGGTGTCTATTTAAAAGTTGGTGTGTGTGGGACTTTTTGGCTCAATATTCTGTTAACTATCCTGGGATATTTGCCGGGTGTCATACATGCGTTTTTTGTGTTGATCAGTAATAAAGGTATTAACGATGTTTAAGCGTGTTTTAATGGTTATGTGTATAGCATGTTTGTCTGTGGGCTGTGCCACGCTGGAAGGTGCCGGGAAAGATATTGAAAAGGCCGGCAAAGCTATTCAGGATGCGGTAGACAGCGAATAATCAACGCTTCAGTGCACGGTGTACGAAAAGGCCAAAAACAAATAAGAGAGCCGCACCGGTCAGACAAAGAACAACGGCTTGTACGCCGAGTGAATGGCGTACTGCCGTGTCAGGTACCCACTCAAACGCCTGCACTGCAATTGGCAGTGCAAACGCAAGAACGATGAAAGCTTTGTGTAGTTGCTTCATGGTGACTCCCTACCTAATAAGACATTAAGCAGTGTCTGCCATTTCGTCTTGATACTCGCGTGCTAATTGCGCCTTCTGCTTAGCACTTAGTATTTTTCCGGCTACCGGGAAGAAATCCTGCTCTTCTTCACTTAAATGGTGCTCTACTTTTTCACGTAACTGCTTAAGCGTTCTTAGCCATACGGGGGAGCTCCAGTCGGTGTTATCAATTTTCTCTACCAGTTCGTCTATCTCATGATGTTCTGCAATGCCGTGTCTGGACAATTCTATGGCGCGATCATGCTGAAGCAATGGCGTATAAAAAAGACGCTCCTCTGCGGTTGCATGCTCCTCAAGCGCTTGTTTCAATTCATCAAAGTATTCTCTGCGAGCAGGTGTGTCACCGTGTGTTTCACATAAAATCTTTAGTAACAGACGCTGTTTTTCATGGTCTTGTCTTAACGCTTCAAAAATCGTCATCGGTGACTCCTTAACGTAATGTAATAATCTGATTTTGCAGTTAATCTGAATTAAGTTTGTTCAGGTAACGTACTTCACTTACAGTGTTGCAATCACTATGCCTGCGATTAAGTTGTTGTTTAATATTTATAAATTTTATTTGTGTGAGTTTGAGGGTAAGGCGTGTTGTGAAAATCTTTACCGGTTCAGGCGAAAACTACACACCTGAACCGGCGCTAATGACGTGCTATTCAAATTTGCTCTGATCGACCAGTAGTGAAAGACTGCCCGGGGCTGTCTGAATATGCAGATGGTTATCCTCATACACCTCTCCATCAATAACATAACGCTGGGTGGAGGGGAGGGACACGGTTATATTTGAGACTTTTTTGTGTGAGATATTGTCTGATGCCGCTTTGCGCTGTTTGTTACTGAATACTAATTCGGCCAGACTTAACAGAGGTGTTTCCTGCTCTGCCTGTAGCCAGGTAACATCCAGTTTGCCGTCTGTCATGTCTGGCTCATCGCCACCCTGGGCTAGCGCTGTGCTTTTAGGTGCGGCATTGGCAACAACCAAAGAAGGGGTGTTTAATTTGACCGGGGGAGCATCGTCAAACGCAACAGTAACGGTTAATGGTTCGTTTTGTCTGATGGCTTGCCACAAACCGGCCAGATACGCGAATTGTCCGCCTTCGTTTTTCTCTTCACGGTCTGCGTGCTCAATCATCTTAGACTCGAACCCTATGGCAGACACCAACAGCATTAACTTGTTATTACAGCTTGCGGTGTCTACCCGGGTTGCATACTGCTCACACAGAATTTCACAAGCCGTTTGAATCGGGTTCAGTACGCTGCGTTTGCCGTAGACCACCTGGCTAAGCGCATTCGCCGTGCCCAGTGGTATGATACCCAGTGTTTTATTTTGCTCTACTGCGATACCCGCGACTTCCGTTACGGTGCCGTCACCGCCACAGGCAACCAGAATGTTGTAGTTGTCTTCTACCGCTTGTTTAGCACAGTCTGCGGCTGAGTAGTCCTCCCGGGTTTGATAAACCCGTACTCGAAAATGGGCGTTCAGATAGGACAGAATTGTCTGTTGGTGGGTAGCCCATTTACCGCCTCCGGCCACGGGGTTAGCTATGAGTGCAAGTCGTTTATTTAATTGCAGCAAGCCTCCACGTTGAATGCGCTCCAATGCACGCAACTGATGCTTATTTAATCGTGCGGTTGTGCGAACTGACTGGATAAGTTGCATAGCATCTTCAATGCTGTTTGCTTGTTTACTCGCCAGCAGGAAGGCCGCCATGACAAAGACTGATCGCCCACGGCCCAGTGCACAGTGCACCAGTATTTTTCGCTCTGCTAACTGATGTTGTTCCAGCCAGTTAATGGCGGTTGTAAGTTGCGCCTCTGTAGGGGAAGTATGGTCGAGTACCGGAATGTTAAGGTAGGCTACATCGTAGCGGTATGACGTCCAGTCCAAACTGTCAAATTCTGCTGTTACATCCAGGATGCAGTCGATACCTTGAGATTTAAGTTTTTCAATGTCATTTGCCTTCAAGCGAGTGCCAAGGTAAAGCTGATCGGTTATTTGTTGAATATTGGGTACTTTATCAGTTTTGCGTGCATACAAGTTATAGAGTTGGACACCGACCAGGAAGGGAATAAACAACCAACGCACGTAAACCGGGATTCGGCCATCTTCCTGTTTGCGGAACACTTGTGGATAGCCCGAAATGTATGCTGCACTTACTGCAACTAAGGCGGCTGCACTCCAGAATAACACCAGGGCAAAAGGCCAGTACGGGATATAATAGGCGGCTAGTAACAGCACAACAGCCAATGCCAGATAATATTTAACCATTTTCATTGAGTTACCCTTCAATTAACAGTTGAACCCAGTTCGCAACAGCGAGTTGAACCAGCTATGGTTACCTTACGTAAAGTAGGTATGTGATGACGTACCTGAGAATGAAGCCATCACAGGGTCAATGGATAAGACAATTCAAAATACGTGCCGTAACAAAATCAGCGAAAGCCATAATGCTAACAATGAAGGATTTTCAAGCGTGAAAGTTGTAGTAAACCTCGTCGGATTTCAAATAATCTGGTGGTTGATGATCTTGTATCAGGACCAGTATGTGTCTATCGGTCTTTTGCTACTGATTGGCCACCTGATGTTGATAAAGGAGCATCGCTGTGAGTCTGTCACGTTGCTGGCCGTGGGCTTTATCGGCACGCTTGTCGACAGTGCGTTAACCTTAGGGGGGGTGTTTGAGTTTACGCAAAACAGTGCTGTAGGCGGCATCGTGCCGATACCATTGTGGCTGATCACGCTGTGGTTCGGGTTCGCCGCAACGCTGAGGCACAGTATGTCCTATCTCTCTGAACGGCTTCTGCTTGCAGGGATATTTGGTGGGATAGGCGGCCCGCTTAGCTATGTTGCCGGAGAGCGGTTAGGGGCTGTCAATTTCGGGTTTTCACTGCCTGTTGTTGTTGCATTGCTAGCTGCCATTTGGGCACTTTTGTTGCCGTTGGCATTTGTGCTCGTTCGTCGACTGGAAGGCCGCTTTTCCAGTGTGAAAATCTTTCACAATGAAGCGTAAAATTGGGTAACAGGGAGTTACCTTACCGACAATGAGTCAGTCGTCTTGCCAGACGTGAAAGGCCCAACCCTTTGTAACACGCGTGCTTACGCTTTTTCTCCTAGTATTTCAGCTATTGGCTCAGTGCTTGCAAATTCCCATTCATTACGTACAGGGTTATTTACGAATGGAGGGGAGTGTAATGAACGTGACTTCACAGCAGGGACAGTTATCAAAGACGAATAGCAGACACAGTCGTGTGTTGCATAGGGCCTTCGTACCTGACTATGTATCTGTGGGGTTTATTGTTGATAGATGGGATGACGGTATCGATGCCGCTGCAGCAAATCTAGGTGCAGCGCTAGGTAACGCGGGAATTAAATTACAAATCATCAGTATTGATGACCTGCTAACTTCTGCTGAGTCCCTTTCCGGTCTGTCAGGTCTTATTATAGCAGTCCACGACAACACGCCTGACGATTACATCCGGTCACTTTCAGAGCGTATTGCCAATCAGCAAGTTACCCTGTTTCCCCATTGCGGTCTGCTTTCCTGCATTGATACCAGTAGCCTTCAACAACGGGCAAATCCAATGCGCAGTGTCGAAGCACAGCTTTTGGCTCGTCTCCAACAGTGGCAGTGGATTGGGATTCCTCAGGATAAACAAAGTGAAACCGAACTATCGTCGTGGTTACGCGCGGTCAGTATCCAGTGTCGATATCACGCTGAAAACCACCATTTTGCAATGTAAGCATGAAAATTATTTGAATCGTAATTATGTTGTCATGTTTTTGTATAAATAAAAGCATATAAAAATTGACTTCTATTTATTTTTATAGCCTGCATTCTGTGTGAAATTAGGTGGAAATCACATTTATACAACGATGTAAAGGTGTTGAGTTCATTATTTTCTTGTAATTTGAGTTCTAATCATTATAATTCGTGCACTAATTATTTGGTAAAGCACTTAAGCGTGAAAGAGGCATTATTCATTCATGGCGTTAGAAAGTTATATTTCGTTGGCAGTGTATTTCGTTGCCATGTTAGGCATTGGGTTGTTTGCTTATAAACAATCTACCAGTGATATTTCAGGGTACATTCTGGGCGGGCGTCAGGTCAGTCCTCAGGTAACTGCTTTATCAGCCGGCGCGTCAGATATGAGTGGATGGATGTTGATGGGATTGCCCGGCGCTATGTTCGTGGCCGGTTTTGATGCGCTCTACATTGCAATCGGTCTGGTATTAGGTGCATTGGCAAATTATTTTCTGGTGGCCCCCAAACTCCGGGTCTATACCGAGGTTGCAGATGATTCATTGACCGTCCCTGAGTTTTTTGCAAAGCGGTTTGGTCAGGCAAGTGCCAGTGTGCGAATGGTGTCTGCCGCTATTATAGTGCTGTTCTTCACGCTCTACACGTCAGCCGGACTGGTTGCAGGCGGCAAGCTGTTTGAAAGTGCGTTTTCGCTTAATTATCAGTTGGGGCTAATCATTACACTGGCAGTGGTTGTCTCGTACACCCTGTTGGGGGGATTTTTGGCGGTCAGCATGACGGATTTTGTGCAAGGTTGCATCATGTTCGTCGCGCTGGTGCTGGTGCCAATAGTTGCGTTTACTGAATTTGAAAGTGCGGCCCAGATGTCGGCATCTGCATTTGAGTCCATACCGAGTCTGTCGGCGTCGTGGCAAAGTGTGACGCTGGTTGGTCTGATCTCCAGTCTGGCCTGGGGACTAGGGTATTTCGGTCAGCCTCATATTATTGTGCGCTTTATGGCCATTCGTTCGGTTAGCGATGTAGGCACAGCACGAAACATTGGGATGTCGTGGATGCTGGTCACGATTATTGGTGCATTAGCTACAGGGTTTGTCGGCATTGCTTATGCCAACCAGTTTGGTTTGGCCGTTGATGATCCCGAAACCATTTTTATTTTATTTTCTGAGATTTTGTTTCACCCGTTAATTAGCGGATTCTTAATGGCAGCGATATTGGCTGCGATTATGAGTACGATTTCTTCGCAGTTACTCGTTTCAGCGAGTTCATTGACCGAGGACATTTATCGGGTGGTGAGTAAAAAGACGCTCACCGAGGCCAAAACCGTTGCTATCGGCCGTTACGGGGTAGCCGGCGTTGCATTGGTTGCATTGTTACTGGCATGGGATGCCTCAAACACTATATTGTCGCTGGTGAGTAATGCATGGGCTGGATTTGGTGCAGCATTCGGGCCGTTAGTATTGGCGTGTCTTTACTATCGTCAGCTAACGCATAGCGCCGCCTTGGCCGGGATTGTCAGTGGTGCTGCTACCGTGTTGTTTTGGATTTATGCCCCGGTGCTGGAGAACGGTGAGACACTGAGTTCAGTTATCTACGAAATCGTGCCTGGCTTTATTGTTAGTGCCGTCACGATTGCAGTTGTCACTATTTTCAGCGAGGCGCCTGATGAACGTGTTCAGGCAAAGTTTAGAGAAACGAATCAAGTATTAGCAGATTTATCATAGGATTTATGAAAACAATGAGTCGTTCAAATTGGAAACGAATTGTCGTAAAGGTAGGCAGTGCATTAATTGCGCCTAACCGTCAGGGATGTAGCAGTCATTATCTATTGAGTATTGCTCAGTTCATCGTGCGTTGTCGCGCCCAAGGTATTCAGGTGGTGTTGGTATCCTCTGGATCTGTTGCGGCGGGGGCACATATTTTTCCGGAACAGAGCAAAAAAGACATTGCTGTTAAAAAAGCCATGGCCGCTGCCGGTCAAACTGAGATGATGGCAACGTGGGATAAGTTATTTGATTTTCCCTCGGCGCAAATATTATTAACCCACGCTGATTTACGTGATCGTGAGCGCTATGTCAGCATTCGGGATACGACGTTTAGTCTGCTGGAGCATGGTGTGTTGCCGATCATTAACGAAAACGACACCGTCACCACAGACAAACTGAAAGTCGGTGATAACGATAACCTCTCAGCTATGGTCGCTGCGTGTGCAGATGCAGATGCACTGATAATATGCTCTGATGTAGACGGGCTTTACGACAAAAATCCGCACAAGCACGACGATGCAAAGCTGCTGTCGTGGGTAGATAACATCAATGCAGACATCTATGCTATGGCAGGAGGTGCTGCTGAAGATGGCGTCGGCACTGGCGGTATGAAAACCAAAATCGAAGCAGCTGAAAAAGCGGTTTCGCATGGTATAGATACATTTATTATTAATGGCTTTACCGAGTTATCGTTTAATCTATTGTTAGACGGAAAAAATCCGGGCACCCACTTCCAGGCGCATGAAAAACCAATGAAAGAGAATATACATTGGATGACACATACCTCGAATGCCCAGGGTGAGGTGGTAATAAACGAGGACTTTACTGATTCTCTTGACGACAATGTTGATGCTTTGACGAGCAAAGAAATCATTGATGTAAAAGGCGAGTTTTCAGTAGGTGATACCATCCTTGTGCGCCGCGAAGACGGCACCAAACTCGCGAAAGCAAAATCGAATTACAGTAGCTGTTTACTGAACTTTATTGCCAATCAGGACAATCAGGAGTTTGCCTCTGAATTTGAGGAGAAAACCGGTCCGATTATTTCAGAACAGCATATAGCAGTATTGGAGAACAAATGAGCTTAATTACAAACATTGCAAATGACACTGCGCGCGCCGCTAAAGTGCTGGCAGTGCTTGATGAACAAACAAAGAATAATGTTCTGGCTGATATGGCTGCCGCTATCCGCGGGGCCGCAGAGCACATTATTGAAGTAAATGCCGCTGAAGTGGCAGCGGGTAAAGCCGCAGGTCTCGATGAGGCTATGCAGGATCGACTGACCCTGACGCCAGCGCGTATCGAAGACATGGCACAGGGTATTGAGACGATTATTTCTCTGGACGACCCGGTTGGAAAGGAACGCCATATCACTGACCGTCCTAACGGGCTTAAGATTCAAAAAATGCGTGTGCCGCTTGGCGTGGTATGTATGATTTACGAAGCGCGTCCGAATGTAACTGCCGACGCGGGTGCATTGTGCTTTAAATCTGGAAACGGGGTTATTTTACGCGGAGGTAAAGAGGCGTTGAACACGAGCCTGGCTATTGCCGGCTTGTTACAGGAAGTATTACGTAAGCACCAGTTGCCAGAAGCGTTAATCAGCGTAATTCCAGATCCTGATCGCGGTTTAATGCAGGAGTTAATGGAACAAACAGAGACTATCGACGTGATTATTCCACGCGGTGGTGAAGGGTTAATCCGTTATGTCACTGACAACAGTAAAGTGCCGGTCATCCAGCACTTCAAAGGAGTGTGTCATTTGTACGTCGACAAAGACGCCGACTTAACGATGGCCATGGACTTGCTGGTTAATGGTAAAACCCAACGCACCGGTGTGTGTAATGCATTGGAAGGTCTGGTCGTGCATCAGGCCGTAGCCGGTGATTTTCTGCCTCAGGTTAGCGCCATGTGTCAGGAAAAAGGCGTAACCGTGCACGTCAATCAGGCGGGCGCAGCGTATTTTAGCGAGGCTGATGTCATTGCAGATGATGCATTCGGCGAAGAGTACTTAGGGCCAGAAATCGCTATTCGCGTTGTCGACGATTTTAATCAGGCCTTAGCGCACATTGATCAGTTTGGTAGCCACCACACAGAGGTGATTTGTACGCAAAACGCCGAGACCGCCCGATTGTTCCAGCGAGCAGTAGATGCTTCTGCGGTAATGGTAAACGCGTCTTCGCGCTTCAACGACGGCAGTCAGCTAGGCTTGGGTGCTGAAATCGGTATTGCAACCACCAAGTTGCATGCCTACGGCCCGATGGGACTGGAGTCACTGACAACAGAAAAATATGTGGTCTCCGGCACAGGTCAGGTTCGCGAATAAGCTATACTAACGACGCAGACTGCGTAATAACGAATTTCGTCGATAAACCAGATGATTACCGATGGTGAGTCGGTTACAATTTGATTTTTAAAGTCACCGTGCTCAGTCACGGTGATTTTTTTCGTTATAGAGGCAAACTAACGTGAACGAAACTGTTGAGTACGGGTGGTCGCTCTTCCTGGCATTTACTCAATCCCATAAGCTCCTGACATCATTGTTTTTGGTGGTCATTTTCATGGCTGTCAAAAAAATGCTTATCAAAGTCCTGCGCCGTCAGAGTAAACGCCGGGGCGAGGATAAGCGCCATTCAATCAATACCATTGACCAATTAGGTAATGCATTGTTGTTGGTATTGTTGCTTACCTTGTGGGCCAATGAAGTGCAGAGTCTGGCACTGTCAATTGCTGCTTTTATGGTAGCGATCGTCTTTGCCACACGAGAGCTTATTCAGTGCTTCATTGGGTTTGTCTATTACATGACAACCCGCCCTTTCCGAGTCGGGAACTGGGTTCAACTGGGCACGCAGGTGGGCGAGGTGGTTGAACTGGATTGGGCGAAAACCACGCTGTTGGAAGTCGATCCTGACACGTATAATTACACCGGTAAACACGTATACGTGCCCAATAACCAACTGATGAATCAGGTGGTTAAAAACCTGAATTTCCTGCGAAGATACCGGCTGCACAGCTTCGAAATCACCAATGAGCCGTTTGCTGACCCCTATGTATTGCTGGAACCATTCGAAACCCTGGTTACTGAGCATTGCGCACATTTCAGAGACGTGGCTGAGCGGTACAAAAGTTTAATTGAACGTAATCTGGACGCCGGGTTTATCAGTATTGACCCGGAAATTGATATTGAAACCAATCACCTGGCAAAAATAGTCGTCAAGATTGGCTTGTTTTGCCCCTCTGATGAAGCGTTCAAACTGGAACAGAAAATCCGGGCTGACTGGACTCGTTTATGGTTTGAAGAAATCAAGCGGCAACAAAAAGAGGGCGGCTTGGCGGCACCGATAATGCCAGGCTAAAGCCAATTGCGCTGGTCGCTGAAATGATGGCTTAAAAAGTCCATTTGATCGGCTAGTATGCGCCGGTTCATCAAATAAAAGCGTTCGTACAAATTTGGCCTGAAGGGGACAGCTAACAATGGCATATTGGCTTCTTCGGGCGTTCGCGCCCCTTTTTGATGGTTGCATCTTGAACAAGCAGTAGCCACATTCGTCCACTCATTCTTCCCCCCACGGGAACGCGGAATAATATGGTCGCGAGTCAGCTGACCCGAACGAAATCGATTTCCACAGTACAAGCACAATTGATTATCGCGCCGAAACAAATATCGGTTAGTCAGGGCAATTTTGCCATGCGTGACCACTTTGCCATCACAGGCGATAATGGAGCTGAGTTGCAATCGGCTTTGTACACCGTAGCGATTGTGACCACCCAATAACGTATATTGCTGACTTCCAAGTTCAAACAGTACTTTACCTTGCGCGTAATAACGCGCTGCCTGATAGATATTTAGCCAGTCTTGAGGCGCACCGGCCTTGTTTAAACGCAAAATTAGCATGACCACTGATTCTCCGTGTAATACCTGTTTAATCTCCACATCGAACGCTAGCGTTAAAATGCACATCGCCGTGCGATGGGGACTGAAATCGCTGACTTTCCTTCCTTTTTCTGGTTACAGATATTACAGATGAGTATGACAGATGGATGAAAATTTAACCAATATTTTGAACTGGGAGGAATTAAGCCCGTAAAACGGCAAAAATTTGCAATTGAACGGATTAGTTATTGGTAAAGATATAGTATCGCCGCTATACTAAGCGCCGCGTTTAAAAGCGAAGAAATTGTAAAGAAAGAATTAAAGGACAAATAGTGACTCCTATTACAAAAACTTTCCAGTATGGTCAACATACTGTGACTCTAGAAACGGGCGTAATCGCTCGTCAGGCAACCGCTGCAGTAATGGCCAGCATGGACGATACTTCAGTACTGGTAACTGTAGTGGGCAAAAAAGAGGCGAAAGCCGATCAAGACTTTTTCCCTCTGACTGTTAACTATCAGGAAAAAACTTACGCTGCCGGTAAGATCCCTGGTGGATTCTTTAAGCGTGAAGGTCGCCCTTCAGAAGGTGAGACCCTGACTGCACGCCTTATCGACCGCCCAATTCGCCCTCTGTTCCCAGAAGGGTTTAAAAACGAAGTTCAGGTTGTTGTTACAGTTGTATCTTCTAACCCTGAAATCCCAACTGACATTATTTCAATGATCGGTACGTCTGCGGCACTTGCTATCTCTGGTATTCCATTTAACGGCCCAATTGGTGCGGCACGTGTTGGTTATACTGACGGTGAGTACATCCTTAATACCCGTAACAGTGAACAGGAAACCAGTCAGCTGGATCTGGTTGTTGCTGGTACAGAAGGCGCAGTACTGATGGTTGAATCAGAAGCCAGTGTATTGTCTGAAGACGTAATGCTGGGCGCCGTGATGTTTGGTCACGAGCAATTGCAAACGGTTATTGCTGCAGTTAACGAATTTGCCGCTGAAGTTGCCACGCCGAAGTGGGACTGGGTAGCACCTGCAGAAAACACCAGCCTGAAAGACAAAATTAAAGCGCTTGCCCTCGAGGGTATGACTGCGGCTTATCAGATTTCTGACAAGCTGGAGCGTAAAGATGCAGTTACCGCGGTAACTGAAAAAGCAGCGGCTGAAATTCTGGCGGCTGATGAAGAGCAAGATCCAAAAGAAGTACTGGACCTGTTACACGAGCTGGAAAGTGACGTGGTACGTTCACGCATTCTGGCAGGCGAGCCACGTATTGATGGCCGTGACCCAACAATGGTTCGTGCGCTTAACGTGTCTACTGGCGTATTACCACGTACACACGGTTCAGCGGTATTCACCCGTGGTGAAACGCAGGCGCTGGTGGTTGCAACCTTAGGTACTGAGCGTGACGCGCAGATGATTGACGAACTGTCTGGTAAGAAAGACAGCCGCTTCATGCTGCACTACAACTTCCCTCCATACTGTGTGGGTGAAACTGGCATGATCGGTTCGCCAAAGCGTCGTGAAATTGGTCACGGTCGTTTGGCTAAGCGTGGTATTCAGGCAGTTATGCCTTCTGAAGAAGAATTCCCGTATGTTGTTCGTGTGGTTTCTGAAATCACTGAATCAAACGGTTCATCTTCAATGGCGTCTGTGTGTGGTACCTCTCTGGCATTAATGGATGCGGGTGTACCAATCAAAGCGTCAGTTGCGGGTATCGCGATGGGGCTGGTTAAGAGTGACGATAACTTCGTGGTGCTTTCTGATATCCTGGGTGATGAAGATCACTTAGGCGACATGGACTTTAAAGTTGCGGGTACTACCGAAGGTATTACGGCACTGCAGATGGATATCAAAATTGAAGGTATCACTAAAGAAATCATGCAGATTGCCCTTAAACAGGCAAAAGAAGCCCGTTTACACATTCTTGGCGTAATGGACTCTGCTCTGGGCGGCCACCGCGAAGAAATGAGCGAATTTGCACCGCGCATTTACACGCTGAAGATTGATCAGGACAAGATCCGTGACGTTATCGGTAAAGGCGGCGCGATGATTCGTTCAATCACCGAAGAGTCTGACACTAACATCGAAATCGAAGACGATGGTACCGTGAAGATCTTCGCAACTGAGCGTGCTAAAGCTGAAATCGCGATTGCGAAAATCGAACAGGTTACTGCTGAAATCGAAGTAGGTAAGACCTACAACGGTAAAGTGACTCGTATCGTAGACTTCGGTGCATTTGTTGAAGTATTACCAGGTAAAGAAGGTCTGGTTCACATTTCACAAATAGCTCACGAGCGCGTGAACAAGGTGACTGATTACCTGTCTGAAGGTCAGATGGTTGACGTGAAAGTGATGGAAATCGACCGTCAGAACCGCGTACGTCTGAGCATTAAGGAATTGTTGGAAAAGCCAGCAAAGCCTGAGTCAAACGACGAATAATTGGTAAATTACCAATAAAAGGGGCATTTAATGCCCCTTTTTTTGTAGGAGAAAATCATGGATAAAGCGACACAAAACGCCATAGAAGCAAAGGTATTCCAAACGCTGATCGACCATTTGGACGCCAATAAGGACGTTCAAAATATCGATTTGATGATCTTGGCGGATTTTTGCAGAAACTGCCTGGCAAAGTGGTATAGCAAAGCTGCGGCAGAAGAGGGCGTTGAGATTGATTATGATGCCGCTCGCGAGATAGTTTATAAAATGCCTTACAGTGAATGGAAAGAGCACCATCAGTTACCGGCTACCGACGAGCAAATGGCCGCGTTTAACGCCCGCCAGGCAAAGAAACAGTCTTGATTGCTGTAGGCATACAAATTGATTAACTGAAATCAGTTTAACGAAAAGTACCAAGGCTGGTTGCAGGTATGCTTCCAGCCTTTTTGCTATTGCCGGGTACCGCGAATGCGGTTGTCCATGACCAGCGTCGTTATTTGTCCATCTTCATTACGCTCGAAGTGAATGGTGCTGCCGTCCAAAGCAAAAAAGCGCCCATCGCCTTCATGCCAGTGCATTTCATTATCGATGTAGGGCAGCGCGGTTAGTCGGAATCCCTCGGGAGCCGGGCTCAATACTATATCGACCTCTACGGGCGTAGTAACACGGTAGGTTCCAAGGTATTCTGCTATTATTTTGGCAGGCGTTTCCGGTATCGTTTTGTAGGTGGGTTCTTCATAACCAATGTCGAACGCTTCTTTTATGCGGATTTCCAGCTCTCGAATTAACTGCCTGCCATTATCGCCGTTGGTCATGATGGCGTAGCCGTTACCCGTTCCGATTTCCAGATAAAACTGCGACATGAACCCGGCATCGGCACCACCATGGGCAAACCCGATCAGATTGTTATCTTCTTTATATAAAAAATACCCAATACCCACATGGGGTGGTGATCCGGTTGGAGAATTGGATGTCAACATGTCTGTTGCGCTCGCCTGTGATAACCAGTTTTCCTTATCATCAGTGAGATAGCTTTGTCTTATTTCTGCGCCTAAACGCAACAAGTCACTAGGCGTGCTCCACATACCCGCTGCAGCCAGTGTTGCGTAGGTATGGGCTCCACCTTCTACGGGATTGCCAGCGTCATCATAAGGTGTCGCCATATTGGAAGCCAATTCGGCTGAAATCGGCTGTGTAAATCCCGAACGAGTCATACCCAGTGGTGAAAACAGCAATTGTTCGGCCATCGCAGTGAGTGGCTCTGAAGACACGTCCTGCAGTAAAAGTTGGGCAATGGTGGTACCACCGCCAGAATAACGCATAGCACTACCGGGCTTTATATCTACCACTACCGCTGCTGTGTTGGCGGGCGAGGCGCCATCCAGTACTTGCTCCAGAGTTGGAATAGCTTCACCTTTGGCATAACCGGGAAAGCCATGCACCGTTGTGCCAGCTGAGTGACTTAATAGGCGACGCAACGTAACGGGTTCTTGATCGCTCCATGGGTGTGCCGGTACCTGCCAGCTTGTTAGCAGCCCGTTTACGTCAGTATCTAAATCCAGCCCGTGGGTTTCACGGTATTTCATTAGCACTGCGGCAAAAGTCGGTTTAGAAATGCTTCCAGCCTGAAAAACCGTATCGCTGTCGACAGGTTGCCCAGTGGTTAGATCCTTAACGCCGTGCTCCAAAGTCCAGGCGATGCGACCGTTTTGCATGATGGCAATGGAAACCCCCGGCACCTGATGATGTTCAAGCCGCTGCGCCAGACTTTGTGTTTGTGCCGGTCGATTCAAAATACGCACAGGCGGTGTCAGTCCGTTCAATAGCTGTGTCTGTGCGGGTATCACTGTTTCGGCAGTCATTGATTCGCTGGATGGGCTAACGTCAGCGGGTTGGCAACCTGTGACAAGTAGCGACACTATGGCAATGGTCAGGGCAGGC